>JAFOXT010000029.1 GCA_017425745.1 Clostridia bacterium
AAGCTTCTTTCAGAGCTCGACGGTGTGCCCACAGAAAAATGAACTGCGCACTTTGCCTGTGCAATCTGTGTAAGCTTTCCTGACGGCAGTGAGGTAACTGCAACGGGTAAGTGTGAGGGCTACATCGGCTATGAAAAGAAAGGCACAAACGGCTTCGGCTATGACCCTCTCTTTATGGTAGGGGACAGAAGCCTTGCCGAAATGACAGCTGAGGAAAAAGATGCAATCAGCCACAGAGGCAACGCACTTAAAGAATTACAGAAGATTTTACCGATAGTATAATCCGGAGGTAACTATAATGACAGGTAAAGAAAGAGCAGCATTCAGAGCTGCTGCTAACCATCTTGAACCCCTTTTCCAGATTGGTAAAGGCGGACTTTCAGATGCACTTATCAAACAGACAGATGACGCTCTCAGAGCAAGAGAGCTTATTAAGCTGAAGGTTCTTCTTGAATCTTCACCTATTACTACAAGAGAAGCTGCAGATGAAATTGCAGCAGCTGTAGGTGCAGAGGTTATTCAGGTAATCGGCGGCGTTATTGTGCTTTACCGTGAAAGCCCTGAGCTTAAGGAGAAAGCACTTCAGAAAGAAAAGAACAAGAAAAAGGCTGCAAAGCTTCAGAAAGAAAAGCTCTATGCAGCAAAAAAAGAAAAGAAAAAGTTTTACGCTAAGGTAAGCACATCAAAGGGCAGAAAATAATGCGTATTGGAATTTTCGGCGGCACATTCAATCCGCCACATAAAGGACACAAGAGAATGGCGCTCGAGATGATGAAAGCCGCTTCTTTAGATAAAATACTGATTATCCCAACCTATACTCCACCGCATAAAACCGCGCCTGACCTTGCTTCAACAAAGGACAGAGCGGAAATGTGTAATCTGCTTTTTTCTGAGGATTGCTTCGAGGTAAGCGATATTGAAATTAAGCGTGAGGGCAAAAGCTATACGGTTGACACAGTAAGTGAGCTTAAAAAGCTTTATCCCGATGACGAGCTTTTCATTATAATCGGCTCAGATATGCTCCTTACCTTCCACCAATGGAGAAAGCCTTTTGAAATTCTTTCAATGGCTAAGCTTTGCGTTGCAACAAGAGAAAACGAAATTTCACCTGAAGTCCTTTCAGCTTATGCAAAGGAAACTCTTAAGCTTTCTGAGGGCGAATACATTCTTTCACGTATGTCACCTATGGAATGCTCCTCAACTGAGGTAAGGGAAAAGATAAAGAACAGAGAAAATCTTTCAGAGGTGCTCACTGATGAGGTTGCAGAGCATATTGCAAAATTTGACCTCTATTCAGCTGAATATCCCGAATATAAGGCTCTTTTAAGAGAGCTTCTTGACGATTACCGTTACATTCACTCTCTCGGTGTTGCCGAAAGTGCAAGAGAGCTTGCAGTAATTTACGGCTATGATACCGACAAGGCTTATAAGGCAGGACTTCTCCACGATATAATGAAAAACGCAACTAAAGAATATCAGTTGCAAATCATGGAGAAAGGTGGTATAATACTAAGTCAGGCCGAGAAAAACAACCCCAAGCTGTGGCACGCTATGGCGGGTGAGTGTTATCTCAGACTTGAAATTGGCATTGATGACGAAGAGCTTCTTTCATCTGTGCGTTACCATACAAC
>JAFOXT010000246.1 GCA_017425745.1 Clostridia bacterium
AGGTGGTCAATGTCATCAGCGTGACCTACACCGTTTGCAAGGCAGTTAAGGTAGTTGATTGAAGCGAGAATATCGTCAACGATAATGGTCTTGGGAATAAGCTCGTCAGCCTTTGATTCAAGGTAAGCGAGAACCTCATCCTTTTCCATACCGTCGATTTCTGAAAGAACCTCCATAAGTACAGTATATCTTACGTGTTCGTTGATACCTACACTTCTGAGTTCTTCGTCTGAAAGGTAAGGAATGTAGCCCTTGATGTCAACCATCTGGTTTGAAATAACCTTAACGGGTTCTTCCTGACCTTCAACGGTTACATATGCAATCTTAGCACCGGCCTGCTCAATTTCGTAAGCTCTTTCCTTTGTAACAAGCTCGCCTTCTTCAGCGATAATTTCGCCTGTAAGGTCGTTTACGATGGGAGCAGCAAGTCTGAAGCCGCGGAGTCTGTCAGAGATGCCAAGCTTTTTGTTGTATTTATATCTGCCGACTCTTGAAAGGTCATATCTTCTTTCATCGAAGAACATACCTTCAATGTGGCTCTGTGCACTTGAAAGCGTCGGGGGTTCACCGGGACGGAGCTTCTTATAAATTTCGATAAGAGCTTCCTCGGTGTTCTTTGTGTTATCCTTTTCAAGAGTAGCTTCGATTCTGTCGTCCATACCGAAGAACTCACGGATATCGTTATCTGTTGAATAACCGAGAACGCGGATAAGAGTTGTGATGGGGATCTTTCTGTTCTTATCAATTCTTACATAGAAAAGGTCGTTCTGGTCTGTTTCATATTCAAGCCATGCACCACGGCCCGGAATGATTGTTGAAGTGAAAAGCCTTTTACCTGTAACATTGTGAGTCATTCCGAAATAAACGCCGGGTGAACGAACAAGCTGTGAAACAATAGCACGTTCTGCACCGTTGATGATGAAGGTACCGCTTTCTGTCATAAGGGGGAATTCACCCATGTACACTTCGCTGTCCTTAACCTCACCTGTTTCCTTATTATAAAGGCGAACGGTAAGACGCATGGGAGCTGAGTATGTTGTATCTCTCTCCTTACATTCTTTTACGGTATACTTCGGCTTATCATCCATTCTGTAGTCTACAAAAGAAAGCACAAGGTTTCCGCTGTAGTCAGTGATGTCTGACATATCCTTAAGCACTTCTTTAAGACCGGTTTCGATGAACCATTTGTAAGAGTCCTTCTGAACCTGGATAAGGTTGGGCATAGGCATAACTTCTTTGATTTTGCCGAAACTCTTACGGGTATTGGTACCGAGTTTTACGTTGGTAACATTTACCATATAGCTTATCACTCCATATCTTTATTATTTGCCCGAAGGCATTACTTGCTGAATTGTTTTTTGAAAAAAGTTCTTGACATTTTTTCAGTTAAGTGCTAATATGATTTCAGTAAGATACATATAGGCATATTAGACCATTATACATTATGATATATTAACACAGCTGAAGCTCCGTTGTCAAGGGGTTTTGGGCTGTTATCGCTTGTTTTTTTAAGTTTTTTCCGCTTTTTGGGCGGTTTTTTTGTTTTTATAAAGGCTTTTTCTTCCTGAAAATCAATTTTAATAAAAAACTATCCCCTCCTGAGGATTTTCTCCAAAGGAAGGGATTTTTCGTTTATTGAATTATTCTTTAATCAAACACACGGGTTAGTGGATTAATTCTCCTGAAGGAATGCATCGATGTTGATGTAATTCCAGGGAGGTGTTACGTTGAACTTTTTGTCGCTTACACTGTTCTTTACATCCTTAAGAACAACAGCATCAACAACTCCTTTTGTGCTGACAATTTCGTGCTTTACAAATGCACCATCATCAAAATAGAATTTGATGTTTTCTCCGTTGCTGTTATAGAAGCTTTCGCAGATAAGTGTCTTATCTTCATAATTAACCTCTGTAACAACAATTTCTTCAGCGATATCAACACTTGAGAATCTTGCATCCTGAGAGCCTGTTTCAGAAATGTCAATATCATCGCCACCGAGAGCGGCAAGGTCTGTGCAGTAGAAGCCGCCCATACCTGCAATTGAAATAAGAGCAATGCTCTTTTTTTCCTTTGCGTTGTAGATAATCTGGCAGTCAGCCATTATCTTCTCTGTAATGGGCATTTTTGTTGTAAGGTTAACGCTTCCGTTTTTGTGGTAAACAGTTGTTTCCTGACCGTCAATTACTGTTGTGTAGCTATAAACAGCGCTATCAAAAAGTGTCTTGTATTTATAGATACCGCCTACAGTAATAACCTTCATTGAGCTCCAGTCATATTCGCCGTTATCAAGCTTTCTGAATGCCTTTACACCGATTTTCTGCATTGTATTCTTGGGAATTTCATATACATAAGATGTATCGGTAGTTGAGCTCTGAAGCACTGAATAGCTGTCTGAAGCAACGTCCTTGAAAAGATATACTCTGTATCCGTCTGCGTTGCCTGCTGTTGACCATACAATTGTAGCTGTCTGACCCTCAACTGTTGCACTGATTGTGCCGGGTGCTGTAAGAAGTGTTTCACCGATAACGGTTGTCTTTGCACCCCATACAGTTGTTGAGCCTGACTTTGCATAAGGCTTTACAACGAATGTATAGGTTGTTGAGCCTGAAAGTCCTGTTGCAGTATATGTAGTATCCTTGATTGTTGCAAGAGTCTTATAGCTGTCTGTTGCCTTGTCATAGATATACACTCTGTAGCCGTTAATATTACCCTCTGCTGACCAGCTGAGTGTCACTGCGTTTGATGTTGCACCAACATCAATTGAGCTGATTTTACCAACAGAAAGAGCACCTGTTTTAACGCTAGCTGTTTTGCCTGAAGAATAATAGTTCTTATCTGAAATCTTCTTGTAAGCGACAACCTTGAATTTATAGGTTGTGTTTGCATTAAGACCGGTTGCAGTATAGCTTGTGCCTGAAGTAGCCTTAAGCTTTTTCCAAGCGTTATCCTTATATACATAAGCAACATAGCCTGTTGCACCGCTCACCTTGCTCCAGCTGAGAGTTACCTTGCAGTTTTCACCTGCTGTAGCCTTAACAGTCTTGGGGTTGCTTACTGCTGCAGTTTTAACGGTAATCTTCTTTGAATCTGACCATACAGTTTTTGAGCCTGACTTTTTATAGGTCTTTACTGCAAACTTGTATGATGTTGCGGGCTTAAGAGATTTGATTGTATATGTATTGCTTGTGGTGCTGCTTTTGATTACCGCCCACTCTTTGTTTTTGTACTGATACACACGGTAGCCTGATGCACCGCTTACCTTACTCCAGGTGAGCTTGATTGATGTGTCGGATACTGTTGTTAAAATTTTCTTTGTTGCAGCGGGCTTTTTTGCAGCAGCAAAAGAAACTGCACCTAAGCTTGAAATAAGCATAATTACGCAAAAAACCAACGCAAGCGCCTTACTGATTTTCCTCATAGTTTTAATCCTTTCTTTGTTGAAATTGACTTGAGGGAAGTCTTTCTATATTCTATCAAATATTTAACTAAAAAACAAGTCGATTATGTCATTTTCCAAATATTTCACATTTACGCCACGAAAAGACATTAAGTTTTAAAATTTGTTCAAAGACAGAAAAAAGGATCTCCCTTTACGGAAGATCCGTGATTGACCAAGTTCGTATGATCAGATAGCGCGTGTAACCTTACCTGAGCGTAAGCAGCGAGTGCAAGCGTGTACTCTCTTGGGTGAGCCGTCAACGATAGCCTTAACACGCTTTACGTTTGGTTTCCATGTTCTGTTTGAACGTCTGTGTGAGTGAGAAACTTTGATGCCGAAGGAAACATCCTTACCGCAAAAATCACATTTTGCCATGTACCGCACCTCCTTAAATTAAATAGAACTACATAAGCAGACAATATAATAGCAGAAACTTAAACAAATTTCAAGTCTTTTTTTAAAAAAATATCAAAAACTTGCTTTTTTTCTTATATGTTGTGTAAGAGCGTCCTTAAAGCCACTATATTAAAGGTCTTTAAGGTGCTTACTTCTGCTTGGATGACGAAGCTTACGAAGAGCCTTTGCCTCAATCTGTCTGATACGCTCTCTTGTAACGTTGAATTCCTTACCAACCTCTTCAAGAGTCTGAGGCGTGCCGTCCTTAAGACCGAAGCGAAGACGGAGAACCTCTGCTTCTCTTACTGTAAGAGTTTCAAGCACTTCGTTAACCTTTGTCTTAAGGAAGGTCATAGCTGCAGCGTCTGCAGGTGAAAGTGCGTCCTCGTCGGGAATGAAATCACCAAGGTGGCTGTCTTCCTCTTCACCGATGGGAGTTTCAAGTGAAACGGGCTCCTGAGAAATACGGAGAATATCGCGAACCTTATCCGGTGACATTTTAAGCTCAGCAGCAATATCCTCGGGTGAGGGATCCTTGCCGTCACGGTGAAGAAGCATACTGCTTGTCTTTTTAACCTTATTGATTGTTTCAACCATATGAACGGGAATACGGATTGTTCTGCCCTGATCGGCAATAGCTCTTGTAATAGCCTGTCTGATCCACCAAGTAGCATAGGTTGAGAACTTGAAGCCCTTTGTGTGATCAAACTTGTCAACAGCCTTGATAAGACCGAGGTTACCCTCCTGAATAAGGTCAAGGAACATCATACCTCTGCCCACATATCTTTTTGCAATAGACACAACAAGACGAAGGTTTGCCTTTGTAAGAACATCCTTAGCTTCCTTGTCCCCTGATGAAATTCTGATTGCAAGGTCAATTTCCTCTTCGGGTGAAAGAAGAGGCACTCTGCCTATATCCTTAAGATAAACCTTTACGGGGTCATCAATAACGCTCTTGGGGTCAGTAATCATTGCTGAATTATCGTAATCCTTGGGAAGGTCGATATCAACGGAAATGTCGTTGAGAATTTCATCGGAAAGGTCGTCAACGATTTCTACACCGTGAGCTTCAAGCTTCTGATAAACCTTTTCCATTTCCTCCATATCAACATCTGCTTCAACAAGCACTGTGTCGATTTCTGTTGAGTTGAGCTTGCCCTGTGAAATACCTCTGTCAACGAGAGCTTTCAGCATCAAGTTTTTTTCCTGTGTGTCCATAAATTTACTGTCCTTTCTATAATACTGCAAAAGCAGTGATTAGTTTATTTTTTTTTGAAGAGATTGCGGAAGTCTTCGTCACTTATTGTGCTGAGGTCAGGCTTTTCAGATGCCTTTATTTTTTCTTCCTTCATAACGCCGATACAATCCTCGCAAAAACGCAGACTGCTGCCGATTTTGGTGCTGTCTCCGGTAATTTTCACAAAGGTGTCCATTTCTGCGGGAGTAAGCTCCTCTGAAAAGAAGGTAAGCTCAAGACTTCGCTGTTCTTTTATTTTTTCTGTAATCATCGAGAATATCCGTTTATAAAGTGTAACACTGAAATCCTCTGCCGATACAATTTTTTCAATATGTCTGTAGTAGTCGGGATTTTTCATAAGGGTTGCAATAAGCTGCTCCTCTGCACGCACAACTCTTATGTTGGTTGAATTTGCAAGAGCCGTTTTTGTGCTTTCCGAAATATTCTGCTGAGGAGCCTTTTTGAAAAAGTCCTGACTTTCCTTTCGGGTGTTCATTCTTGAAATCTGATTTATACGTGCAGTAATTGCCTCTTTTTTAACCTGAAGCTCCTCAGAAAGCCTTGAGGAATAAATGTCACGGGTAATTTCGCTTCGTGTTTTTGAGAGTATCTGTGCAGCCTTTTCAAGATATTTCATTTTGCCGTCACTTGTGTTAAGGTCAAAGCCGTCTCTTGCTTTAAGAAGCGCAAATTCAATGTCATTTGCAGCTCCGTCAATAAGACTGCGGTATCTTTCAGGGCCGTATTTTTTCAGAATTTCGTCAGGGTCTTTACCGCCCGAAAGGTGGATAACCCTCATTTTCATACCGATTGACCCGAGTATGCCTATTGCTCTTTCAGTCGCCTTCTGACCTGCTTCGTCAGCATCATAGGATAAAATTATCTCCTCAGCATAACGGGCAAGAAGGTGTGCCATTTCGCTTGTAAGAGCCGTACCCAGACAGGCGATTGCATTTGTAAAGCCTGCTTCGTGAAGTGAAATCGCGTCCATATAACCCTCAACGAGGATAAGGGACTTTTCCGGTGAATTCTTTGCAAAGTTAAGTCCGAATACACCGAGACTCTTTTTATAAACCAGTGTATCTGAGGTGTTGATATACTTCGGCTTGCTGTCATCAAGAACTCGTCCGCCAAAAGCAACAACGTTGCCTCTTACATCTATAATAGGTACCATAACTCTGTTACGGAAGGAGTCATAGTAGCTTATTTTTCCGTCTTTGTCGCTTCGGTTTGCAAGGTTTGCCTCATAAAGCTCCTCATAGGAATAACCAAGACCTCTCATATGAGTAAGAAGAGCTCGCCACTCATTAGGCGCATAGCCTAAACCGAAACGGGTAATTGTGCTTTTTTTATATCCGCGGCTCTTATAATACTCCAGACCTTCTTTACCCTTTTCGGAGAAAAGACAGGAGTTGAAAAATCTTGCCGCTTCCTTATTTATTTCATACATTCTCTTGCGTTTTACGGAAAGTGAATCATCAAAGCCGTCAGAAGGCATCACCATTCCGCTTTTGTCGCAGAGATAACGTACAGCTTCGGTGAAGTCAAGATTTTCGGCTCTTCTTATAAAGCCGATAGCCTCACCGCCTGCACCGCAGCCAAAGCAGTAAAAGCTCTGACTTTCGGGATAAACCGTAAAGGAGGGTGTTTTTTCATTATGGAAAGGACAAAGTCCCACAAGATTTTTACCGCGCCTTTTAAGATTGACATAAGGCGAAATAACCTGCTCAATATCACAGCGCATACGAAGCTCATTTAAAAATTCATCTGAAAATCTTGCCATACTACTCACTCCTTTCGTAAATGCAAAATGCAAAGTGCAAAATGCAAAATTTAGGGTCACTGCGTTCCGGATTATATCCGTTTCAGGTATGCAAAAATACAGAATTACATACCGCCAATATAGTTATTTTATAATTCTTTATGATTTATCAGTTTCCTTATAAATCATAACAAGCCTAATTTACTGAAAGCTATTTGTTTTCTTGCAAATAGACATAAGGATAGCAATTATTTCTTTAGTATCCTCTTTAATGCTTTCAAATTCTTTTTCATTAATATAGCCTGTTTTATATAATAATCTCAGCCAATAATATGTTTCATTGGCTTCTTTGAGTGCAACATTCATTTTAGCGTTGAAATCAGGTTTTGTCTGTCCTCTTTCAGCTTCTGCGACATTTGCACCGATACTTGTACCACTTCTCAACAGTTGCTTTGATAAAACAAACTCTTTCTTTTCTTCAGTAAGATATCTATAAAGATTTACTATTCTTACTGCATAATCAAAGCTTTTTATCTCAATTATGTTTTCATTCATATCAGTTCACCGTTTCGCCAGTTATTTTGCATTTTGCACTTTGCATTTTGCATTTAAATCAGTCGCTCCAACCGGTGGGAATGAAATATCTTGCAAAGACCTTAAGTGCGTAACCATCGGTCATTCCTGCAATATAGTCGGCTGCCGCTCTTTCAGCGCCGTCCTTCCAAGCAATTGAAATATATTCATTGGGAAGCTCATCGGGATGAGTGCTGAAAAATTCATAAAGGCTCTGAACAAGCTTCATAGCCTTACCCTCTTCGCTTTTGCATACGGGATTTGTATAAACTCTGTCAAACATAAACTCGTGCAGAATATCAAAGGCACTCTGCACATCTCTGTCAAGACAAACTGTGTCAACAGTGTTGTTTATGGCTGACATAATAAGTGTATTGATTCGTGCACTTTTGGTTTCACCAAGAAAGCGCTTTGCCTCTTTGGGTATACTTGCTTCTGTAAGCACGCCTGCTCTTATTGCATCGTCTATATCGTGGTTTATATAAGCAATTCTGTCTGAAAGCTTAACGATTCTGCCCTCAAGGGTTGAGGCCTCCTCGCCCTTTGTGTGGCAGACAATTCCGTTTCTTACTTCCCATGTAAGATTAAGACCTCTGCCCTCTTTTTCAATAAAATCAGCAACACGAAGGCTTTGCTCATAATGCTTGAAGCCACCGGGCACAACCTCGTTAAGTGCTCTCTCCCCTGCGTGTCCGAAGGGTGTATGGCCTAAATCGTGACCGAGAGCAATTGCTTCGGTAAGGTCTTCGTTAAGGCTGAGTGCTCTTGCAATTGTTCTTGCAATCTGAGCAACCTCAAGGGTGTGAGTAAGACGGGTTCTGTAATGGTCGCCGTCAGGTGAAAGAAAAACCTGTGTCTTATGCTTAAGGCGTCTGAAGGAAGCTGAATGGATAATTCTGTCTCTGTCGCGCTGATAAGCTGTTCTTACGGGACATTCACCCTCGGGTGTTGCTCTGCCCTTTGTATTGCTGCAAAGAAAACCGTAAGGCGAAATTGTGTTCTTTTCTCTTTCAAGTGTAATCATTCTCAGGTTTTCCACGTTTTTCACATCCCTTCATATATATATACGCAATTTTTTCGGGTTTCCCCTTAATTTTTCGTAATTTTTATATTTTTACAGTTCACAGAATTTTTCGTCAATAACCTCACTGTGGAATCTGCCGTTGGAAACGTCAACAAGTCTTGCCTCAAATCGGTTTACATCCTCTTCGGGAATTCTGAAGGTTACCTCAACATTATCGGCAAAAACGGTGTCTTCTACAATTCCGCCCTCCTCACAGATAAGAGGAACAAGTCTGCCGTAAAAATTGTAATCTGCCTGCACCCTGACAATTTTACAAAGCGCCATTGTAATGATTCCGCCTGCATCAAGGGCAATTTTTGCCGTATGGGAATAAGCTCTTACAAGTCCGCCACCGCCAAGAAGTATTCCGCCGAAATATCTTGTGCCCACAACGCAGCAGTCCACAACATCCTCCTTGAGAATTACATCAAGAGTAGGAATACCTGCAGTACCCTGAGGCTCGCCGTCGTCGCTGAAGCGTCTTATCATACCCTCACGAAGGCTGTAAGCCCACACATTATGGGTAGCATCCCAGTGCTTTTTCTTTATCTCTTCAATAAAAGCCTTTGCTTCATCTTCTGTTTTTACGGGACATACATAACCGATAAAGCGTGATTTTTTAACAACAAATTCGTCCTGTGAACGGTTTTTGATGGTTTTGTAGCTTGACACCTTTTTCACCCCTTTTATTAAAAGTTGAAAGTGGAAGGTTAAAAGTTGAAATATGGTCGCAGATTTATACCGCTGTAAACAGAAAGCAATCACCTGCGGAGTAAGCTTGGTTATAAAGGGTAAAGAGTTGATTTTATCCGCCTTTATAGTTCATTCTTAAGAAAACTCTACCCACCGGATTTATCAATATGATTTGGCGGTATGAATATAAATCTTTTCAAACAAGTTAAAACGGATATAATCGGAACGAAGTGACCCGAATTTCAACTTTTAACTTTCAACTTTTAACTCTAAAGAAAAATAAGACGGTGCAAATAATTGCGCCGTCTGATTCTTTTAATAAAGCTTTGATTATTTGCTCTTAGCAAGGTTGAAACGCTTATTGAATCTGTCAACACGTCCGCCTGTATCAACGAGCTTCTGCTTACCTGTGAAGTAGGGGTGGCAGTTTGAACAAATATCAACGTGCATTTCCTTCTTTGTTGAACCTGTAGCGATAATAGCACCACATGCACACTTTACTTCTGTCTGTTCGTAGTTAGGATGAATGTCCTTTTTCATTGTCTATTTCACCTCTTTCGGTTGATTACATCATTTAACGAATGGTATTGTATCACACAAAAAGTCAAAAATCAATATATTTTTCAAATTTCTTGAAGTTTTTTTCAAAAAACTCAAACTACCTTGATTTCTTTGCCCAGATAGAAGGAATAAAGCAGGGTTTCCTTGACCTCATAACCCGTACATTCCTGGAGTGCACGCTTATATAAAAGCACCTGAGATGAATACTTTTCTGCAAATTCCCCTTCTGTCTGAAGCCTGTCGGTTTTGTAATCCACAACCACAAGCTTGCCGTCTTCAACAAAAGCACAGTCGGCAATACCCTGAATCATCATCATTTCGCCTTCTGCTGCCTCAGAGGCTTCGGGATAAATTTCTGATATGGGCACCTCAATAGTGAATTTCTTTTCACGCATCACAAGCGGTGAGGCTAACATTCTTTCTGAAAGACTGCTTTCAAAAAAGCCCTCAACTGCTTTTACATTAATTCCCTTTGCCTGACTTTCGCTGAGCACACCCATTTCATAAAGTCGGTCAATTTCATTCTGCACACTGATTTTTGCTTTTTCAAAATCTGCAAACTGAACAAAGGTGTGGGTCGCAATACCTCTCAGTGCACCTGTAAGTCCGTTTTCGTGCATAAAAGCAGGCATTGAGGAAGCAAAGTAATCACGGTCAATGAAATCTCTGTCTACCTCAGATGCAGCTCTTTTTGTAAGAATTTTTGAAAGTGCATCATATTTATATCTGAAGCCTGCCCTTTCTTCAATAAGCCTGAGGAAATCTTCATCAGCGCTCACCTTTCCTTTTTGTGTCTGCTTTTGGGCCGCTTCGCTTTCATACTCGCTTAAAACCACCTTAACAGGTGACTCACATCCGATTACGCCCTCATCGGTCATACCGATGGCTTCACGAAGCTTTTTTGCGCCCTCATGGCGTAAAAGAGCGGTAATTATCCACTTGCCGTAGCTGTTTGCACTTTTGACCACAACGGGATTAAGACGCTTATTTAAAGGATTTATACCCACAGCCATACTCTCACACTTTTTAAGAGGATTTTCATCAGCATAAATCATAATCAGCTTTTCCTTGGCTCTTGTAAGTGCAACATAAAGCACTCGCATTTCTTCGCTGAGAAGATTCTGCTTCATTGAAAGTCTCACAGCAGTATGACAAAGAGTTTTGTACTGCTCAAAGGTTTCCGGGTTACGTCTTAAAAGACCTATCCCCTCCTTATGACTGATTACCATATTTTCATTAAGGTCCATCATATTGAATTCACCTGCACAGCCCGAAAGTATGCATACCGGAAACTCAAGACCCTTTGATTTATGGATAGTCATAATTTTTACAACGTCTGTCTGCTGTGATATACCGAGAGAGCCTGACATATCCTGCTTTTTATCTCTGAGTCTTTCAATAAAGCTGAGAAAGCCCGTCAGACCGCTTTTACCACTTTTCTCATAAGCAGCGGCATAATCGGAAAGAAGCATAAGATTAGCACGCTTTGTGCCTGACTTATCAACTGCATCAAAAACAGGGATAAGCGCTGTGTCCTCATAAATCTCGCTGATAAGCTCGCTTACGGGAATACAGATACAGAGATTTCTCCAGAAGGAAATTTTTGAAAGAAAGGCTTTTACCTTTTCTGATTTATCCTTCATTCTGAGAAGGCAGGAATATATATCCGCTTTTCTGTCCTCATCAAAGTTACCCGTTTTAGTTTCTGTTCTGAGTTCACTTATTTCGTCGGGAGTAAAGCCGAAAACAGGGCTCATCATAACGCTCATAAGAGGAATATCCTGTCTTGGGTTATCAATTATTTTAAGAATGTTTATAGCCAGAGCAATTTCTGAAGACATAAGGAATTTACCTGAAACCTCAGTAAAGGCAGGTATGCCCTTCTGTCGGAAAATTTCAGCATAGGTTACACCCTTTTCTGAGCCTACAGCTCTTAAAAGCACAGCAAAATCCTTATAGGTTGCTTTTCTTTCGGTGTTGCCGTCTTTTACTCTGTAGCCCTCAGAAATCATTTTATTTATAAGGTCTGCGGCATATTTTGCCTGGCAGACGGTTGAATTCTCGGTAAATTTATCAAGGTTTGTAATATCGAGAATATGCAGCTCTGTATCGGCTTCATCCTTATCCTCATAGGAGGCACTTGCAACAAGCCTTTCCTCCTCGTTATATTCAATATCACCGCTTTCAAGGGACATAATCTGATTGAAAATAAAGTTGATTATATCCGTTACACCCTTACGGCTTCTGAAGTTGTTGCCGAGAATAATTTTTGCAGGATAGCAATCCCTTTCTTTGTCATAAAGCTCAAAGGTGTTTTTAAGCTCAAGGAAAATTTCAGGCATAGCCTGACGGAAGGAGTAAATGCTCTGCTTAACGTCACCTACTCTGAAAAGATTGTTTCTTGAAACTGCAGTAAAAAGCATATCCTGAGCCTTATTGGTATCCTGATATTCGTCAATAAGAATCTCATCAAACTGCAGACTTATCTCCTTTGCAAAGTCGGTGCTTTCATAGCCGTCGGCAGTTTCCTTAACAAGAAGAGAAAGAGCCATATGGGCAATATCAGAGAAATCTGCAAGCTTTTTCTCTTTTTTCATCTCAGTGAAAATGCGGTGGAATTTAAGTGTGCACTCCGTAAGACTTTCCATTAAAGGAGCAAAGAAAGCCATATCGTCATAGTATTCCTCTTCGCTTGTGCACATAAGCTCACTGAGCTTTCTTACTCTGTCCACATTTTTCTTACGCATATCTGAAAGACGGTTTGTAAGAGGGTCATCCTTAAGATCCTTCGGTGTATTACCCTTTCTGGTGGGAGAAAAAGCACCGATTGCTCTTCTTGCTTCATCCCAATTACCCTCATCAACAAAGCCCGAAATATATTCACACTGAGCCTTATCAGTTGAAACAGCATTGTACAGAATTTTTGTCAGAATTTCATCTCCGTCAATCTGAGAAAGTATTTCGTTGCAGTTTTCAATTACATAAGAAAGAATATCTCTAAGGTTGTTAAAAATGATTTTTCCGTATCTGCTTTCAGAAAGCTTTTCACCGCAGCGGAACATTTCAGAAAATTCACGTATTCTTGATTCAGGAAAAGGATAGGACATTGCGCTTTCATAAAGCTTACTCATAGCCTCTTCTATATTGCTGTCATCTCTGCCCTTGAAAAGCACTTCAACAAGGGTACGGAAGCTTTCTGCCTTCTCTGAATACATCTCTTCAATTGCGTTATCCATAGCCGCAGCCTTAATAATTTTAATTTCGCTCTCCTCAGCCATTCTGAAATCGGGAGAAATGCCGAGAAGCTGAAAATTTTCTTTCACAAGGTTCATACAGAAGCTGTCTATTGTGGTGATTTTTGCACCGGGAAGAAGCATCTGCTGACTGATAAGGTTAAGATCACCGGGATTTTCCTTCAAAAGCGTATTTACTCTGTCGCTTATTCTTTCACGCATTTCCTGAGCAGCTGCTCTTGTAAAGGTTACAATCAGAAGTCGGTCAACGCTTGTGGGATTTTCTCTGTCGGTTATTCTTTCAATAACACGCTGAGTGAGAACTGCCGTTTTACCTGAGCCTGCAGCAGCAGACACAAGCACACTGCCTTTTCGTGCATCAATTGCGTTTTGCTGTTCAGCTGTCCACTTCATTTTCACAGCTCTCACCTCCCGAAATTATTCTCAGTGCATCGTCGTGCTTAAGATTGTCAATATATCTGTATTCGCCCTTTTCTCTCAGGCACACCTCGTTATAGTCACACCATTCGCATGTTGTGGAATGATTGGGTCCGAGAGCGGGAAGAGCAGGAATTTTGCCCTCATGGATACTGTCACCCATTTCTTTTATAAGGTTATCCATATATCTGCCAAGCTTTTCAAACTGCTGAACAGATATGAAATTACCTTTGAGAGCACCCTTTGTATCAAACTTTGCAGGCAGGAAAAGCCCTTCCTTTTCCTTGTCCATTCTGCTGATGATTTCTTCATCACCAACAAGCATACCGTTCATTTTTGAAAGAGAGTAAATCTTCTTTTTTCTAAGTGCAGTGTCGTCACTTCTTTCAGTTGCAACGGGCTTTATGTTTGCCGGAAAATAAAGCACACCTGCAGGCACACTGTCCTTATAAAAGCCCTCTTTACTTCTTATAATGCTCACGAGATAAAGAAGCATCTGCATATTAAGACCGTAAAGCACATCGGAAAGAACAAATTCCTTTGCACCCGTTTTATAGTCAATTACTCTTATATACCTTCTGTCGTTGACATCAAGCTTATCCACACGGTCAACAAAGCCTTTAATCTGCACACTGCCCTCATTAAGCTTTATCTCTATAGGCTCAACGTCGCCGTTTTTGCCGATTTTCAGTTCAAAAGCGCACATTTCAAAATCGCTTGAAGTGAACTCTGCAAGAATTCTGTCCATAAGGTGGCGGAGGATTTTATCCGTTCTCATATAGAGATAGTTGAAGCGATCGGTTTTATCCTCACTGCCACCCATATTTTCATCAATATATTTTCTAAGGTGGTTTCTGATTTCTTCTCTTATTTCCTCATCGGTAAGCTTCAGAAATTCTCTGCCCTTATATTTGTCGAGAATTTCTTCAAGACAGTAATGCACAATTGTACCGCTCTGTGCAGGGTCAAGCCTTACCTTAAGACGGGGCTTTGCATAAACTCCGTACTTGCAGAAATACATAAAGGGACACTTATAGTAAATCTCCATCTGAGAGGCTGAAAATACCATATTCTTACCGAAAAGCCGTGTAGCCTTTTCACTGTCATTAAACGAGAAATTCTTTTCGTCTGTGGCTCTTTCAATTGCTTCAAGCCTTTTTGCATATTCGGGTCTGTTTCTGAAATATTTTTTCAAAGCCTCTGCCTTGGGTGAATTTTCGTGCCATTTTTCAGCCATAAGCTCAAAGGCGGCTTTTTCACTTTCAATTAAGCTTTCTTCATCTTCCTCAGCGGTTTTTACTGTTGTAATTTCAGGAAAGATTTTCCTTACTGTTCTTATACATTCGCTTTCTTTAAGCTTTTCACCGTCTGATGAGGCAGTTATATAAGAAAGGAAAAGCCTTTCAGTTGCAGAAAAGAGTGTACTGTAAAGAATAAACTTTTCCTTGGAAATAAAGTCCTTTACGCTGTCCCCTGCACTGACACCTACCTCGTCCATTCTCTCTTTTTCTCTTATGCTGAAAAAGCCGTTTGAAGGCTGTTGAAGTGGAAAAGAACCCGCATTGAGTCCAAGAGCAAAAACAACCTTAGAATGTCTTGTGCTTACTCTGTCAGCCCCAAGAACAGAAACCTCATCAAAGCCGTCGGGAAGCTTACCGAGGCTTTTTGATGAAACAATAAGCTCAAAAATTTCGCTGTATCTTTTAAGGCTTATGGGCTTATTACCGAGTGCGCCTGCAATTTCATCAAGCACCTCCATAAGCACATCCCATACCTGTTCCTGCTCAAGGGCGAGCTCAAAATGACCTTCATCCTGAAGCTTCAGTG
>JAFOXT010000030.1 GCA_017425745.1 Clostridia bacterium
AAAAATTATCAGCTCAATAAAGAAAGGATGCGAAAGCTAAATAGCAAAAATTATGGATAACGACACAAATAAAGTTCTGCTTGTTGTCAATCCTTGCTCAGGTCAATCAAAAAAAAGAGCAAGTGTTGAAGATATTATAGACAAATTTTCTGATGATGATTACGAATTTTCCGTACACAACACCACCTGCCAGGGTGATGCCACAAATATTGTAAAAAGAGAGCTGGAAGACCACGACCTTGTTGTGTGCTGCGGCGGCGACGGAACACTCAATGAAACAATCAACGGCGTAATGGATATGCCAAGACGTGTGCCTATCGGTTATGTTCCCGCAGGCACTACAAATGACCTTGCAAGAACACTCGGAATTCCCACTGAATTAGAAAACGCAACAGAGCTTATCAAAAGCGGTCAGATTAACGATTATGACATCGGTCTTTTCAACAACAGATGCTTCTGTTATATTGCTTCATTCGGTGCCTTCAGTGCTTCTTCATACACAACACCTCAGAAGCTGAAAAACATTTTCGGTCACAAGGCTTATGTTGTAAAGGGCTTTCTTGAAACAAAGGATATCCACCCCACAAAAATGCGTATTGAATTTGATGACGGTGTTCTTGAAGATGAATTCATTTTCGGCACAGTTTCAAACTCAACCTCAGTTGGCGGCTTTTTCAAATTCAGGGAAGAGGACATAAAGCTTAACGACGGCTACTTTGAAGTGCTTCTTGTTAAAAAAATTCCCTTCTACAAGTATATTCCTGCTATCAGAAAGGTGCAGAAGTATCAGTACGACGGAAAAGAAATTATTTTCTTCAAAACTAAGAAGCTTAAAATCCACTCACCTGACGAATGCGTTAAGTGGACTGTTGACGGTGAATTTGCCGGTGCACACCACAACGTTATGATTCATGTGCTTGAAAGAGCAATTGATATCTGCTCACCTGAAAATCACCTTTTCATCAAGCACGAGCCGAAAATCATTGATCCCGTTGAGGCTGCTGCTGAAAAATACGGAAAGCCCGAAAAAAAGAGAAGAGAAAAAAGAGCAGCAAAAAAAGCTGAAAAGAAAAAAGCTGAAAGCGCAACAGAGGAAGCTATAGCAGAAGAGACTGCTGAAGTTCCCGTTGTTGAAGCAGAAAACGAATAATTTTAACGCAATTTAAATAACAGCAGCAGGATTTACCGGTTGCTGTTATTGTTTTGTAATGTGATTTCCAATTTTAAACAGTTTATTAATAAATATCCTATTTTTTTTAAATAAAATATTGACAAATTCAAACATATAGTATATACTATATACGAAAGTAACCGTGAACAGGAGGCATGCGACCGTGGATTGGGCCAGAATGATTAGAGCATTAGTAGATTTCATTATGCAGATTGTAGCATATTTTAAGAAAAGCGATAATACAGAAGAACCCCCTGCAGAAATCAATTAACCTTTTTTCAATAATTACACCTCAGCTTTTAGCTGAGGTTTTATTTTTTTACGTATATATACAAAAAAGCTGATGTATCGCCTGATACATCAGCTTTTAAATTTTAAAGTTTATTTTTCGGGGTAAGCGAGAAGGTCACCGATTGTTGCGTACATATCATAGCAGCATACATATTCGATCTTGAAGAGTCTGTACATAATGTTGAGAACTCTTACCCAGATACCTCTGAAGAAGCTGTTATGGCAGATACAACGGCATCTTGACTGATGCTCCTCGGAATATTCCTTATTAAGGCTGAGGTCCATAATGATGTTTTCATTATTATCATACATTGCCTTGAATACGCTCCATACAATGCCCTTTTCAGCATAGTACTTTTCGTTAGGTGAAACAACTGTGATGTTATAAATTTCAGCCTTGGGAAGAACAAGCTCACACTTGTGATCCTTTGTCTTGCCTGCTGCAAGAAGCTGACCTTCTTCATTTGTTACCTGAACAATAAGACCGCTCTTATAATCCTCGGGAATAAGCTCGCCTGAAGGAATATTTGTTACGATCGTTACCTTGCGGTCAATTACTCTCTGGAAGTAAACGGGCTTAATCTTGATGTTTCTGAAAGCTACCGCATCAGCCTGTGTGAATGCAATTCTGTTGCCGTTACTATCAATTTTCTGGATGCCCTTATCGTATACAAGAAGTGTAACAGGTTTACCGCTTGTGTTAACTATATATTCGCCGTCTTCTGTTACAGGATATACATATGTAATGATATTCTTATTGAAATAACCATTTACATTTTCGTAATAGCTGTGGAGCTCTTCAATCTCAAGGTTGTCGCCGCCGGTTGTTTTGAAGTAGTTGCCGTCTTCATCCTTAAGGTAAATGGGGTCGTTGAAGTCAATGCTGCCCTTGGGTACTGTGAAGTTTTCAAGGTAAACCTTGTGACCCTTTTCTGTTTCCCAGTAGCCTCTGTATTCGTAGAGGTATGTACCTGTAGGATCAGTGTGGTTCTTATAATCGAAACCGCTGAATTCATTTGTTGCATTACTGTTATAAGCGATTTCTTTAACGCCGAGCTTATTGCCTTCTTTATCACAAACCTCAACGCTGTAAATTCTGGGGGTTCTGTTGTGCACTGCCATAATAGCATCATCTGAGTAGATGGGAATATGCTTGATGTGAGCACCCGCTACGGGATAGAAATTGTACTTATCGCCTGCAGCTGTTTTTGTTCCCATTTCCCAACCTGCAAAAACAAAGTCACATGATGTTTCTGATGTTCTTGTGGGGTAGCTGAAGGGATAGTCAATGCTGTCGCCGTGCTTTACATCCTGAACAACAAGAAGCTGCTGTCCGTCACTGTTATGAACAATTGTCTTGTAGCTTACGTTTACGCCTTCCCATGCAGCATAATACTGCTTGTTGCTGTGAAGAGCCTCTGTTGTAATCTTATAGTTTTCGTTTGACTTTTCAACGATATCTGAAAGAGTTGCAAGGTCCATATTCTTGCCGTCTACCCAACCGATGAATCTGTATTCACCGAATCTGATATCCTTTGTTCTGATGGGCTTCTTGCTTACGAAGGTAGCTGTATTACCCTCTTTTACAAAGTTCTGCTGAATAAGATCAACCTTTGTACCTGTATATGTCTCGGTTACTGAATCGTATACGGGCACTTCAGCAAGAACTGTATACTTTACAGGAATTTCGTAAGTTGTGCCGTAGCTTTCAACTGTTACAGATTCATCTCTTACATCAAAAGCCTGACCGTTGAAGAACTCAACCTTGAAGTACTTAACTTCAGCAGTGCCTTCTTTTTCTACTTCACGAATACCGCATTCTTTACGAAGACATGTCTGGTACTTTACAAAATATGTATCGTTCATGCGGCCTTCGTATGAAACGTTTTCGCTCCAGTCGTGGCCTAAAGCTTTATCTGTGTAAGAATAATAAAAGCTGCTACAGTTTTTACATTGGTATTTTTTATAACCATCTTCGTTACATGTTGCGTGAGCCACTTCGACAACACCGTAAATATGTCCTGTCTTATCGCAATCCGCTGCATTTACGCCGAAGCACACTGCACACATAAGCACCATCATGGTGAGCATAAGTAATAATCGCTTTTTCATAAGCTTACCTCCTTGAGTTTAACTTCACTGACATATAATAGTTATACTATTTTACAATGAACCCATTATTAGTAATAGTTTATAATTTTTTTTGTGAAATGTCAATGGTCAACATTGATATTAATTGAAAAATTACATAAATTTCACAAAATTTTACAAAGACTTGAGATTCTTTGAAAATTTGTTATCTGGTCTGACCGTTTCCGTACACAATATACTTGAAAGTTGTAAGCTCAGGCAAGCCTAAAGGACCTCTTGCGTGAAGCTTCTGAGTAGAAATTCCGATTTCTGCACCAAAGCCGAATTCACCGCCGTCGGTAAATCTTGTTGATGCATTTACATAAACTGCTGCGGCATCAACCTCTGCAGTGAATTTTCTTGAAGCTGTGTAGCTTTCGGTTACAATGCATTCACTGTGACCTGTTGAATACTTCATAATGTGGCTGATTGCTTCGTCAATATCAGAAACAATTTTTACGCTGATTTCGTAGTCCAGGTATTCCTTGCCGTAATCTGCTTCAGTTGCAGGAATACAGTCAGGATTAAGCTTGCATACTGTTTCATCACCGTGCCATTTTACATTTTTTCTGTCGAGCTTTTCCTTTAAAAGAGGAATGAATTCTTCTGCAACCGCTTTATGAATTACAAGGCTTTCGCAGGCATTACAAACGGAAACTCGTGAGGTTTTTGCGTTGTACACAATTTCAAGAGCCATTGAAAGGTCTGCATCCTTGTCAACATAAACATGACAGTTACCTGTACCTGTTTCAATTACGGGAACAGTTGAATTTTCTACACAGGCTCTGATAAGTCCTGCACCGCCTCGGGGAATAAGCACATCAACATAGCCGTTCATTTTCATAAGTGCAAGTGAGCTTTCTCTGCTTGTATCTTCAACAAGCTGAATGCAGTCTTCGGGAAGTCCCGCCTTGCTGATAGCTTCGCGCATAACCTTTGCAGTAGCTTTGTTTGAATTAATCGCTTCCTTACCGCCTCGGAGAATAACACTGTTGCCCGACTTAAGGCAAAGTGCTGCCGCGTCAACGGTAACATTGGGTCTTGCTTCAAAAATTACGGCAATAACGCCCATGGGCACTGCAACCTTTTCAATAAGAAGACCGTTGGGTCTTTCTGTGCCGTTTATTACCTTTCCGCAAGGGTCGTCATAGGACACAATCTGAAGTACTGCCTTGCTGATAACCTCGATTCTTTCCTCAGTAAGAGTAAGACGGTCAATCATACTTTCGCTCATACCGTTGGTTCTTGCGTTTTCTATATCTGTTTTATTCTGTTCAATTATGTAAGCACTGTTTTCAATAAGCGCCTTTGCAATATTGCTGAGTGCCTGATTTTTTACACCTGTTGATGCTGTCATGAGCACTCTTTCGGCTGCTTTTGCTTT
>JAFOXT010000247.1 GCA_017425745.1 Clostridia bacterium
AGTGCAGTGAGCTCATCAACCTTTTCGCTCATTTTCACTCCGAAATCTTCGATGCCCTTTCTGTCAACAAGAAAGCCTATGTTTTCCATACTTGCAAGAACCTTTGCAAGAGGCATTTCAATTTCATACATCAGCTCATTCTGTCCGTTTTCACTCAGAATTTCCTTAAGCTTTTCTGAAAGTGCAGGTAGACAGGCTGATGAAAGAACAAAAGTCTTTATTGCTTCGTCACAGTCTGAGGAGGGGATAGCAATACCGTGCTCTTCAGAAAGCCTGAGAGCATCGTAGGAATTAGCAGAGGGATTGAGAATATAGCCGGCAAGACTTGTATCAAAAATTTCAGCAGTACAGTCGGGAAGTCTTTTCAGCGCATATTTATAAAGTGGCTTACTGTCGTCAGTATATTTCTCCCAGTCGCCTTTGAGAAAATCCTCAAAAAAGCTGTAAAAATCAAGACAGTCTGCAGTTACACACTTCACTTCATTTTTAAAAGCAAAGTACATTTCGCTTATATTGTCGCCCTCATACCTTGTTGTAAAGTATGCCTTGCCTTCTTTTCTGAACTCACCTAAAAGTGCGCAAAGGTCTCTTTCATAGGTAAGGGTGATTTCTTCCTTCTTTTCCTCTGCTTCAACAGAAACGGGAATATTCTCTCTTGTAAGACCGAGCTTTTCAATAATGCCGAACATTTCAAGAGAAACAAGAAGCTTTATCGCTTCAGCACTCGAGGGTTCTTTTATAAGATAGGTGTCAGGGTTTATGTCAATAGGAGCAGTAAGACAGATTGTGCCGAGAGTACGGCTGAGATAAGCGCTGTCTTTACCTGCACCAAGCTTTTCGCGTACACCTTTTTTTATGTCGATTTCATCAAGGTGGTCATAGATGTAGTCGATTGAACCGAAGCTTTTAATAAGGTCGCCTGCAGTTTTCTGACCGATACCGGGTACACCGGGAATGTTGTCTGATGAATCGCCCTGAAGAGCTTTGATTTCAATCATACCCTTGGGCTCAACACCGTATTCCTCAAAAAGCTTTTCCTTGTCGTAAAGCACAGTTGTAGCCTTGCCCATTTTTGTTGAAGCAAGAAGTACACTTGTGTTGTCGCTTATAAGCTGAAGAGAGTCACGGTCTCCCGTTGCAATAAAGCACTTATCTTCACCCTTACAGGTGGCTGAAAGAGTGCCGAGAATATCGTCTGCCTCAAAGCCCTCTTTTTCAACAACGGTGTAGCCGAGAAGAGTAAGAAGATTTTTAAGTATGGGCATCTGTGAACGCAGTTCATCAGGCATACCCTTTCTGCCGGCTTTGTATTCGCTGTACATTTCGTGACGGAAGGTAGGTGCCTTAAGGTCAAAGGCAATTGCAACGTGGTCAGGGTTGCACTCCTCACGAAGTCTGATAAGTATATTCATAAATCCGTAAATGCCGTTGGTAAACTGACCGTCTTTTGTAGAAAGAATACGGATTGCATAAAAAGCTCTGTTGACAATGCTGTTGCCGTCAATTACAAGCAGTCTCATACTGAAACACCTCATTATAAAAGTATATATAGTATTATAGCACAGTAAACGCAAAATGCAAAGCGGAAAATGAAAAATTGCTGAGTTGAAAGGTGCAGAGCGTGACGGATGGGTGAATAAGGTTAACGGTTTAAGGAATACGGTACACTGAAATATTGAAAAGTGTAACCAAGTCATAGATGGTTACACCTTGGTTACAACTTGGTTACACCCGTGAAGCCCCTGTTTATAAGGGCTCTGAGGGTTTTGTAACTATGTAACCAAAAAATAAGAAAAATTTATAAAAATATAAAAGTAAAAATAATTATAGAAAACTTGGTTACATGGTTACATGGTAACAGCGTAGGGGCGGCCATTGGCCGTCCGCCTGACCGACACAAACTTTTAAAGTGTGGAGAGTGGAGAGTGGAGTGTGGAGTTAAGGGTCGCTTCGCTCCGGTTATATCCGTTTCAGCTGATTACTAAGCTTTTATATTCATACCACCAAAGCAGAAACACAAATTCGGCGGGTGAAGTTTTCTTAATTAAGAACTGTAAAGGCGGATAAAATCAACTCTTTGCCCTTTGTATAAAAATTTATTTCGCAGACGATATCTGTACGAATGCAGAAGTATAAACCTGCGACCACAACTCCACACTCCACACTCCACACTTAAAAAACAGCCATCAAACCCTTAAATTTACAAGCCTTCAGCCCTTAAACTGCATTGAGAAATTTTTTTCATAAATGCAGTTTTTCTTATTGACTTTTCACCTTTTAGGGTTTATAATGTCATTACAGTGGTGAAAAGGTCATTCAAATGGAGACTTTTGGTGAAAAACGGCCTTGAACTTTAGATTTTGATTTTTTGCTGAAAGGAGTGAAAAGGATGCTCAGCGGTATTTATGAACATAACATCGACGGGAAAAACCGAGTTTTTATCCCTGCAAAATTCCGTGAGATAATGGGC
>JAFOXT010000248.1 GCA_017425745.1 Clostridia bacterium
CAGCAACTTTATGAGAATGAAGCAGGCTGCTCTTAAGCTTGATGATACAAGACAATTCCACTATGAGGGCGACTTTGACTTTACAAAGAGTGACGTAATCAGCCGTATGTATCCCACAGAGGATCAGGTTGAAAAGCTTGGCAAGAGAGAGCCTCTCACAATCACATGGTTTGACAATATTGCAAACGCACTTGCTGCTGATAGTAAGCCCATTCCTAAGGAGCTTTTCACAAAGCCTGTTGTTTTCTGTGAATATGCTCACGCAATGGAAAACAGCCTCGGTAACTTCCAGGAGTATATGGATGCTTTTGAAAAGTATGACAACCTCTGCGGCGGTTACATCTGGGACTTCGTTGACCAGGCAATTCACAAGAAGGGTGAAAACGGCGAGGATATCTGGCTTTACGGCTCAGACTATGACGAAAAGAAAATCTGGATTGAACCTCCCTACAACACCTGCGCTATCACAGGCAGTAACGTGTACTTCAACGCAAACGGCATTATTGCCGCAGACAGAAAGGTGCATCCCTCAATTCACGAGGTAAGAAAGGTTTACTGCGAAATTCAGGTTAAGGATATTGACAAGGCTAACGGCAAGTTCCTTCTCAAGAATAAGCAGATGTTCTCAGACCTTTCAGAGTTTGATATTGCTTATCTCATTACTTCAAACGGTGAAAAGCTTGCTGACGGTCTTCTTCCCAGAGAAGAATTTGAAGCACTCGCTCCCCTTTCAGAAAAAGAGTTCACTCTTGACTACAAGGGTGCTGACAAGGAAAAGGGCGAAATTATTATCACATTCTCCTTCCTCAGACGTAACGATTGCCGTTTTGCAAAGGCAGGCTACGAGCAGGGCTTTGATCAGTTCATTCTCAAGGCAGCTGAAAAAGAAGAAGAAAAGCAGTATGACGGAAAGGTTAAAATCATCGGTGAGGAAAAAGACTTCACAGTTTACGGTGACGACTTTGAATACAGCTTCAAGGGCGGTTTCCTTACTTCGCTTAAGAAGAACGGCAAGGATTATCTTATCGGCGCTCTCAAGCCCAACTACTACAGAGCTCTTACCGATAACGA
Source organism: Clostridia bacterium (assembly GCA_017425745.1). GTDB lineage: Bacteria > Bacillota > Clostridia > Oscillospirales > Acutalibacteraceae > UBA6857. Next base: position 1,072 of record JAFOXT010000248.1, read on the forward strand.
CATTGACTTCCTCAACTTTGTTCCTCCCCTCATTCCCTTCCATCCCCTTTACACATGGAGAAGATCAAGCAAGTCACTTAAGGCTTCAAAGATTTTTGTTCACCTTTACAGTCACGGAGCTTCTGTTGAAACAACAGTTTCAGCTCAGGCTATGAAGAATGTAAAAATCACATATCACATCTATCCCGACGGAAAGATTGATGTTAAGCATCAGGGTGCACCCATTATGGATATGGTTCGTTTCGGCACAGTGCTTACAATGCCCAGAGAATTCGACAGCGTTAAATGGTACGGCAAGGGCCCCCACGAAAACTATATTGACCGCCGTGTAGGTGCAAGAGTAGGTCTTTTCGAAATGAGTGTTACTGATATGGAACACCACTATATGCGTCCTCAGGAAAACGGACACAGAACTGATGTGCGTTATATGGAAATCAGAAATGCTGACGGTGAAGGTCTCAGATTCACTCAGAAGGGTGAGCTTCCCTTCTCTATCAACTGTCACCACTACTCAATTGATGACCTCGATAAGGCTACACACATTCACAAGCTCAGCCATAAGGATATGACTACAGTTTGTATCGACCTTATGCAGAGAGGTATCGGCGGTGACACACCGGGTAACGCAATGCTCCGTGAGCCCTACATTATGCACGCAAAGACAAAGTATTCATACGAATACTCAATTGAAGTTCTTTAATTAAAGCGGAATCCCACAGGCGAAAAACCTGTGGGATTTTTATTATTCAAAAATTGTTCTGTTCTGACCGTCTATCAGAATCTCATATTTTTTCACATCAAAGGTGCTTTCGATTTTTCCACTCTGAAGCACCTCTTCTTTTTTGCCTGATGCCACTACCCTGCCCTCATTGAGAAGAAGTATATAATCTGCAATTTCTGCTGCCTTGCTCAAGTCGTGCATTACCACTATCAGGGTTTTCTTATGCTTTTCCTTAAGGCTTGTAAGCAGTGATACGAACTCCTTCTGAAACTGCATATCCATATAGGTTGTAGGCTCATCAAGAGCAATTATACGTGTATTCTGAGAAAGCACCATTGCTACATAAGCCTTCTGCCTTTCTCCACCTGAAATTTCCGTCAGCTTTTTATAACGGATATTTTCAATTTCCACATCACAGATTGCTTTTTCAATCTGCTCTTTATCTTTATCTGAAAGCCGTCTGCCAAAGTCGATATAAGGCGTTCTGCCCATAGCTACAAGATTTTCCACCGTAACAGGCACTGCAGGCAAGCTTTGAGGCAACAAGGAAATCAGCGTTGCTCTTTGCTTTTCAGACATCAGCGCAAGATTTTTGTCGTCATAGTGTATTGTTCCCTTATACTTACTTTCTCCTGTAAGGCAGGATAACAAAGTAGATTTACCGCTTCCGTTTTTTCCTATAATCACGGTAATGGTGTGTGGCTTTAAGGAAAAGCTTACATCATTCAGAATTTCTGTTTTGCTTTTTGTAACCGAAAGGTTTTTAATTTCAAGCATTCTTTCCCCTCCTTAAAACAATATATAAAAGGAAGGGTGCACCGATAAAGGACATAACCACACCTACAGGAATTTCCGACGGTGCAAAGGCTGTTCTGCCCACAAGGTCAGCAAGCACCACAATTGTTCCGCCTACAGGCACGGCAACCGTCAGCATTTTCTCTGTTCTGCCGTCTGTAAGACGTCTTGCAATATGAGGTACTACAAGTCCTGCAAAGCCAAGAAGACCGGCAAAAGACACTACTGCAGCTGCACTGAGGCCAGCAAGCATCAGGCTTATGATTCTGAGCTCTTTTACCCTTACACCAAGTGAAAATGCAAGGCTGTCGCCAAGACAAAGAGTGTCAATTTTATCGGATAAAAGCAGTGCCGTAATAAGACAAAGGCAGATTATTACACACGGAAAAATCAGCTCTTTGTTTTCCACGCCTGAAACACCACCGACAGAAAAGTGGTTATAGTCCATAAGGATATCCGGATTCAGATAGGAAAGAAAGGAGATTCCTGCATTCAGCACTGCTGTTACTGCAACACCGCAGAGAATAACCGTAGTTTTTGAAAAAGAGCCTTTATATGATGCAGTCAGTATAATCAGTGTTGTAAGTAAGGCACCTGCAAATGCACCTAAGGGGCGCAGAAAAATCTGTGCAGGAAAAAGATACAACATAAGCATCATTGAAAAGCCTGCCCCTGCATTTACACCGATTATATTCGGGGAAGCAAGCTCGTTACCTGTAACCTTCTGCAAAATTACACCTGAAACTGAAAGTCCTGCACCTGCAAGCACAGAGGCAAGTATTCTTGGCAGACGCAGATAAAGAAGAATAAACCTTTCGGTTGAAAGCTCCTTTTTATTCAGCAAAGCCCCTATAAACTCGTTAAAGCTCAGCTCTGTACTGCCAAGCCTTAGAGATAAAACGCAGGTAAAAATCAGAATCAGCATAAGGCCGATTTCACCGTATGCTGATTTTAAAAGTGTTTTTTTAGTCATAAACATCACTCGTTGTTAAGAATTGAAGAAATATATCGGTAGCTTTCAGCCCATCTGCTGCACGGCTTATATTGAAAAAGCTCCTTTGGCAGAAAATAAACTTTTCCGTTTTTAACTGCATCAAGCATTGCGTATTCTTTTTTCTGTAAAAGCTCTTCCATATATGCTTTGCTGTTGTTGTAGTCACCCATTACGGAAACAAAAATATACTCCGGATTTTCCTTGAGTATCGCTTCTGCACTGAGTGTGTCGAGAAGAATCTCAGCCTCGTCTGCAATATTTATGCAACCAAGGTCGCTGAGGATTTTTGCAGCAAAGTTTTCGTCAGACTTTTTTGCTTTCGCTGAAGAAAACGAGGCACCTGAACGCACAAACAGAATTTTGGGGCTGTCTGTTCTTTTGTTCTCGCTGATTATTTTTTCAACCTCATTCTGAACGGCTTTGCCGTAACGCTCATAGTTTTCACTGTTCCCTGTGATTTTTGTAAGAACCCTGAGGATTGTAAGATAATCTTCAAGTGTATCCATACGCATAAGTGCAACGGGAATTCCCGCTTTTTTTAGCACCTCAGCAGCCTCTTTGTGAGAAGCTATATCGGCTGACGCAATTACAAAATCAGGCTTTACTGAAAGCAGCTTTTCTGTGTCTACTGTTTTGCCTGCACCGTTATCAAGAAGAGTAACATCCTCTTTCACAAAGCCTCTTTCAACGCTTTCGCCAACAGTTGCATAGATTTCACCGCCTGCTTCAATCCAACACTCAGCAAGTGAGGAAAACAGTACAGCCGTTTTTTGTGGCTTGTGATGCAAATCCACAACAGTGCCTTCGCTGTCTGTAAATGTGAAATAACTGCCGTTATTATCTTTTGGTCTGTTTGTTTCCACAGCTCCTGAAATCAATATCAGTAAAACTACAAAAACAACGGAAATAACTATACTCTTTTTATTCATCCTTGAGAATCACTTCTTTTCTTTTTAAAATGTCATCTGAAAGCACTGCATTTTCTACATTTTCAAAACCAATTCTCTGTATTGTATCTGCAAAGCGCTCACCTGCTATACCGTTTTCTCTGTAGAAAAGGATAGTTTTTTCAATTGCAGAAAGTATCTCTTCTTCTGTTTCGAAAATATAATTTACAGGAATACCTCTGCCTACCTTTTTGCCCCATCTTCCGCCAAGGTATAAACGATAGCCTGATTTTTGTGTGTTCATTCCGTTAAGCTTACAAGCACCGATACATCTTCCACAGTTGTTACACTTCTGTGGGTCAATTACAGGAAGCTTATCCACCATTGTTATAGCACCCATAGGGCACATTTTTGCACAAAGACCGCAGCCCTTACATTTTTCTCCGTTCACTTCTGGCTTTCTCTGACCGATTACGCCTACATCATTTATATCAGGCTTTACGCAGTTGTTTGGACAGCCACCAACTGCAATTTTAAACTTATGAGGAAGCTTTACATTGTGGTAGTTAACATAAAAACTTTCGTGAATTTTCTCTGACAGTGAAAATGTATCAATAAGACCGTACTGACAGGTTGTACCTTTGCACGACACAACAGGGCGCACCTTAGGGCCTGTGCCGCCACATTCGATTCCCTTTGAATTGATAAAGCTTATAAACTCTTCTGTATTCTTGTAAGCGATACCCTGAATTTCAATTGTCATTCTTGAGGTCATAGCAAGCTTTCCTGAGCCGAATTTATCTGCTGCTTCAGCTGCTGCACGCATAAAATCAGAGCTTACTCTACCGTTTTTGGTAATGATTCTGCAGTTAAATCTGTCTTCGGTTGTTTTATCTCTCAAAAAGCCAAGACCTTTCAGTCTTGCTACCTCTGAGTCAGGTACTGTACATACGGGATATTCCAATTTTGTCATAATGACATCTCCTTTTTTGTTGTTTCTTACAGTATATCATTATGCTAAGATTTTTTCAACCCTAACTCTTTTAAAGAACACGACAAAAGCCCCCACCTCTTATAAGGTGGGGGCTGAAGTTTGTTTTCAGATGCAGTTCATACTTCTGAATTAACGGAAGATACCGAAGATCTTAGCGAAGAATTCCTTAATCTTCTTAATGATTCTCTGGAACCAGTTAAGTGATTCTTCTGCTTCGTCCTTTGCGTCTTCGTAATCCTCTTCAGGACCGACAGTTTCGTACCAGATACCGGTCATCTGTTCCATTACACGGGCAATGCTGCCGTAAATGCTTGTTGAACCGTTTGCGATATCATTGAAGAGCTTCTTGAAGATTTCCTGGATACCCTGGAAGTCCTTCTGGAATACTGCGTCAACTACTACTGCAATACCGAGAGCTTCGAAGAGTGCTGTTACGATAATATCGGGTACACCGTAAGCTGCACCAGTCTTGAAGAGCTGATCGATTGCATATCTTACTGTCTGTTCTGAACCTGCCTTAAGCTCGAATACATCTACAATCCACTGAACGAGAGCTTCTCTGTTCTGAGCATCACCGAAGATTCTGAAGAGCCATGAGAAGATGTAGGTAAGAGTATCACCCTTATCAGAGAGGATGAATGTCTGTGTACCCTTGTTCTGCCAGCCTTCATAACCGTTGGGATAGTTTTCGATGTACGGGTGAGGTGCTGTAGCAGTTGCGAATGAACCTGCTGCAATTGAACGTGATGTTGCAACTTCCTTCTTACCTGAGCCTACCTGAGCGAGCTTGTAGAAGTCAATGTAAGGAATTCTGAAGCCAAGCTTAGCACCGAGAACAGGTCCGAGAAGTTCACCTACATCAATGCCGTTGATAATCTTGCCGAGGTCAAGACCTGAGATAAGGTTATCAAGACCGGGAATGATACCTGAGATAGCATTGATAAGACCGAATACGGGAGCCGCAACGTTTCTTACTGTCAGGAAGAGACCTTCATTTGACAGGAAGTATGCTACGTTGGGAAGAATTTCAAGGAGCTTATCTACAGGCTTGCTGAGAAGTCTGTCTGCCCAAACTGCAATTCTGTTAAGTACATAACCAAGAACCTGAGTTTCATCCTGTGCTACGAGAGCTTCGTACTGATCCTGAGTTCTTACATCAGCAGCAGTGAGACCGAATGCTTCGAGGAGAGGAATAATACCGTAATCGTATCCGTTGCCGCCACCGATTGTGATGATGTCAAGGATTCTGAGGCCGGTACCTTCACCCATAAGGAGAAGCTTGAGAACTTCGTTAAGCGGTGTAAGAACACCTGCAAGAGCCTGAACGAACTGTTCAAGGTTGCCGTTTGCGATATTCCAGCTTACGTTAGCATCCTGGAATGAACCAACCTGTGCCCAAGATGTCTTGCCTCTGAGCATATTAGCTGCGCCCTTGAGGTAACCTCTTGTTGATGCAAGACGGTTGATTTCCTTGTAGAAGCCTTCAACTGTAAGGTCAAGGTGGATAACTTCACCAGTCTTCTCACCGTTCTTGATTACAGCGATGTCAAGACCTGCAATAGCTGCAAGGATGGGTTCTACTGATTCGCCTGCAAGGAGACCTACAATAAGGTCGAGAAGCATATTAACTGTACCGTTTGATACAAGGTTATGCTTGCCGCCGATCTTGATGCCCATAAGGAGATCCTTAAGGTTGTTACCAACACCTGCAAGCTTAAGAATATCATTGATAAGGTTGTCAATGTTTGCAGCGATGATGTCTGCGTTAGCTTCTGTAAGGAAGCCGTATGATCTGTAATCGAACTTCTCGAGCTTGATAGGTCTGTTCTGTACGGGAATGTAGCTTACACTGCCGTTACCGAGGAGACCAACGATAAGATCAAGGATGCTTGTGGGATCCTTAATGATATCCTGAATGAGTCCTTCGAATGTACCAAGATCAAGGTTAAGTGCCTTCTTGAGTGCCTGCCAGTTTTCTTCTGTAAGAATTGTCTTAAGAAGTACATAGAAGGTGTCACCAAGATCGCCCTTAAGGTTCTTATAGCCTGTGCCGTTGTAGATATCAAATACTGTTGACATCTTTGAGCCTGCAAAGTCAGCGATGCCGTCGTTGTTATCGTCAGCAGCAGCTGTCTTAGCGATTGTAGCCCAGTTGAGATCTACATTGATACCAAGAGGCTGACCGTTGATTGCAATACCGCTTACAAGGTTGTTGATGAGAGTTGAAAGGTCACCGCCGTCAATCTGGAGGCTAAGACCTGCTTCAACGCCCGGATGAGCCTTGCCGAGGTATGTTTCAAGTACAGGATATGTTGCAGCATCTGCTGCGCCGATGTTACCGATGTTGATCTTAATAGCGATCGGGAAGATAGGATCTACAGCCTTGATGAGACCGTTTACGGGAGCGATAAGGTTTTCAACAATTGTTCCGAGGTTGCCGTTAGCAAGCACGTAGCTGAGGTTAGCGAGGATTTCAAGAACGCTCTTTATGGGAGCATTGAGAATTTCGTCAACTCTGCCGAAGAGTGCTGTAAGAACATAGTGAAGTGTGCTGCCGTGGTGGCCTGCAACGTAAGCTTCATACTGAGCCTGGTTGTAGAGATTCTGAACACCGAAGATTTCAAGGAGCGGGATAATTGCATAGTTGTAACCGTTGCCGCCGCATACGTTTACACCGTCAAGGATTGAAAGTGACTTGCCTTCGAAGGTGTTGTATGCATCGTCAGCGTCAAAGTCAGCTCTGTTCATACCACCCATGAGGATGAGCTCAAGGATGCAGTCGAGAGGAAGAAGCATATCACAGATGAGTGCGATGAATGCATCTACTGATGTTACGCCCCATGCATATGCGTCTGCAACTACTGTCTTCGTGCCGTCTTCGTTTGTAACTTCTGTGCTATGTGCTTCCCATACCTCTGCCCATGTTGTAGCAGAGCCGATATAAGCGCCAAGCTTTGAACCGAACTTAGTCTTAGCGAATGCCTGAGGAGCAATGCTGAAGCCTGTGTCTGTGTTCTTAAGGTTGGAGAGATCACCAACAAGACCTTCGATCATTGTAAGTGTATCAACGGGAAGACCTGCAAGGAGCTTAACAATTGCGCTCACAAGGAGGTTAGCAATGTCGTCCTTAACGAAGAGCGGATATACAAGGTCTGCAAGACCTGCAGGCTTGTTGCCGTTTTCGTCAGCCTTAATAAGAAGCTCGAAGATTACGGGGATAAGTGAGTCGAGACCCTTAAGTGTTTCGTTAAGCTGCTGATGAGCCTGTTCACCTGAAGCATAGCTTACGTCAATCTTTTCGAGATTGTTGTTAGCATCAGTATCAATATCATTGAATTCGTAAGTCTTATATGTTACGAGATACTTGTTGAGAAGCATGAGAAGGAGATCGATAAGCTCGTTGCTCTTTCCTGCAAGTGATGTGATGATATCGTAAACCATGTTGGGTGACTCTGTACCGTCTTCGTTAACGTTTGTCTTCTTGAGACCGAGAAGGTCGCAGAGGATGTTAAGGAAGTCAGTTGTAAGTACTGTTGAAAGTACATACATAATAGCGTTACCGCCGTGAGTCTTCCACTTAGTGATAGCTGCACCTGTAGCTGCGTCAGCGGGTTCAAGAACCTTAACTGATGCCTTAGCAAGGTCAAGGAAGAATGTATCGGGAAGTGCATTTACTACCTGAATTACCTTCTTGAATACGCCTTCTTCAACTTCAACATATGTTGAGTTCTTGTCAGCTTCTGCCTGTTCCTTAGTATATGTCTTGTCCTTATTTTCAGTATCCTTTTCGTAGATATTGATACCGCCAAGAACACCGTTAAGGAGATCTACAAGGATTGCACCGTTATCGCCTGCGATATTGATGATGTTGGTGAGGTTAAGAGGCTTGCCACCGGGAAGCTTCACGTTAAGAAGACCGCCGAGAAGTGAGTCAAGCTGAGCTCTTGAAATTACACCGCTGAGAGCATCAACGATACCGAGAACGGGAGCTGCAAGATTCTGGATTACTACTGCTACGTCATCGTTTGCGATGAAGAAGCTGAGGTTAGCTACAACTGTAAGGATAGTTGTCAGAGGAGCATCAACGATATGACCAACAAGACCGATTTCTTCATCAATGATGAAGTCAAGAACCTTCTTGATAGCTTCGTTAGCTGTTGAAGCGCCCTGGCCGCTGATTACTGACTTGTTTGAACCTGTGTTGAGTTCTTCAAGGCCGAGACCCTGGAAGAGGAGAGGTACAAGTGCAGTAGCGTAAGCGTTACCACCCTTGAGAGTTACAGATGCCTTTTCGCCTTCTGTTTCAATTGAGATTGAAAGGTTTTCACCTGTAAGAAGGAATGCGAGAATGTTTTCGAGAGGCTTGAGCATATCGAGGATTGCGCCTACCCATGCGTCCTTATCGTCAACATCTGTAAAGATGGGCTTATAAACTACCTTAGTCTGAGCTTCGCCCTTGTCGTCGAGAACGGGTTCACCATTTTCATCGAGTACGGGAAGCTTTTCCTTAATGTTGTTTTCAGCTACTTCTGCCCAGGTTGCTGCATCGCCAACATAAGCGATAAGCTGAGCGTTACCTGTAGCTGCTGCAAATGCCTTAGGAGCAAGGTTGATGCCGAGAATGTCGTTAAGAGTCTTAACGAGATCTGCACCGAGACCCTTGAGGATGCCCATAAGAGCGCCTGTGATTGTAGCCATCATATCATCAGTGAAGAGGAAGCCGTTGAGGAGATAATCCACGATATCGCCAAGCTGAGCATCGTCGCCGAGAGCAACTGCCATCTTGTTGATGAATGTGTAATCTTCTTCCTTAACGTCAGCCTTGGGAGCACCGAGAAGCTTGATGATTACGGGAGCACCTGCTACGAGTACTCTGTCAAGGCTTGCAACTGCGCCTGCAGCGTCATCGCCTCTTGTTACAGCGTAAGTACCGAGTGCCTTGAATGCATAGGGAAGAGCCTCAACATCGTATTCACCTGTGAAGATGAGTACTACTGCAGCTACGATACCCTTAATGGATTCGGGACTGCCGATGAGTTCTTCGATTACACTCTTGAGAGTGGGATCCAGATTCTTAAGGAGACCTGTTACGAGATTATAGATGTTCTCACAGTTATCTTCTGTAAGAACTGTGTCAAGGAGCGTTACAAGTGCGTTTGCGGGATCACCGGTGAGGTTAACAAGGTTAGCAGTTTCAGGATTCTTAACTGTGCCAATGTTGTAAACCTGCTTTGTACCGGTTGTAATGATATTGCCTGAAGCATCCTTCTTAGCCATCTTAGCAGCGATTGCTGTCCAATCAAGGTCAAGGTGGAGGTTAAGCTCAACGTCGCCAATCTTAAGGTTACCGATAAGGTCATTGATAAGCTTAGCGAGGTCTGCACCGGCAACATTTACTGTGATACCAGCGGGAACGCCTTCGTGTTCTTTACCGAGGTAAAGTCCGATGATTTCTTCAGCTGCAACGTCAATTCTGATTGCAAGCGGGAAGAGATCGTCTACTTCGTTAATAAGAGTATTGAGAGGAGCGAGAAGGTTATCAGCGATTGCGTTGATACCGTCTGAACCAATGAAGTAGAAGAGGTTAGCAAGTCTTGAAAGGAGTTCATTGAGAGGATTATCGAGGATTTCGTTAACTTCACCAATGAGTGTTTCAAGGATGTACTTAAGTGATGAGCCATCAGCTGCTACCTGAGCATCGTACTGAGCCTGAGTCTTAAGACCGGTTGCACCGAATGCTTCAAGGAGAGGAATGATTGCGTAGTTGTAACCAACGCCGCCCATAATTCTGATGTCAGCACGGTCTGCTGATTCGTCTTCGAGAGCCACAATGGGTTTACCACTGAGAAGGATCTGGAATACTACATCAAGAGGCTGGAGAAGATCACAAACAAGAGGAATGAGGTCGTTGAGTGACTTGATATTCCAATCGTACTTGCTGTACATCTTGCTGTTCTGTTTAGCAGCTGTTTCTGTACGTTCTACTGCAACGTCTGCTGTTTCTTCCTTACCGTCAACGTCTGCTGCTGTAAGGTTATCCACATTTGCATAGTACTTCTGTTCATTACCTTCTGCATCTACATACTTATATTCGTATGAGTATACAGGTGTAAGATCGTATG
>JAFOXT010000031.1 GCA_017425745.1 Clostridia bacterium
ACCATATCGAAAATCCGGTCAAATCAAAATATCAGGATTATAAATATAACATTAAGTATTTAAAGGAAGCTTTTATAGACTATCAGTTTTCTCTTAACGGATCATCATGGCCTTCATTCGTTATTGAAAATCACGATAATCCCCGAATGGTGTCAAAGGTAAATCCCGATAAGAAATTCAGAAAGCCTCTTTCAAAGCTTCTCGGTACGATGGTTCTTACAGGCAGAGGGACACCCTATATTTTCCAGGGCGAAGAATTAGGTATGATGAACTGCGATTTCAAGGATATAAGTGAAATCCGTGATGTCGAGGGTATAAACAGATATAACGAAAATGTTGAAATGGGCAGAAGCGCTGAAGAGGCATTTGCAGAAATTCTTGCAGGCGGAAGAGACAACGCCAGAACTCCTATCCCTTGGGATGACAGTGAAAATGCAGGCTTCACAACAGGTATTCCCTGGCTTCGTGTGGGCGGTGACTATAAGGAATGTAATGTGAAGGCACAGCTTCAGGATGAAACCAGTCCCTTTAATTATTATAAAAAGCTTATGGCACTGCGCAAGGCAAACAAGGAAACTCTTGTTTATGGTGATTTCATGCCTTGTGAAACAAATGATCAAACCTACTGTTTCTACAGAGCATCTGACAAAGGTAAGTTCTATGTTGAAATGAACCTTACAGAAAATGAAACAGAAAGACCGCAGAAAGCAGAGGGTGAATGTGTTCTTTCAAACTATTCTGCACATTCAGATAAGCTTCGTGCCTATGAAGTAAATATTTATAGCCTTTAAATCTTGTTAAGTAATCTGCATAATTGAATAATAACAATACATAGACCTGTTTTAAGATATCTGTTTTCTTTAAGCAGGTCTTTTTTTTATCTGAAAAATTAAAGTTTCTTTTAATTGCTGTTGAAATTGTAAGAACTTTGTAAGATGTGTTGTGATATCATATACAATAGAATAAGTGTTTGAAGAAGAGTTATATTTTTTATTAATTTCAAGTATGTTAAAACAAAACTTTCACTTATCTTCAAGAAAGTAAAAGGAGGACATTTTATGACTACATTGAAGGATGTTTGTATTTTTGTGGCTGATATTGCACCACTTCTGACATGCCTTGGAACTTTTATTTATGGTGTTAAGCATTTCTTTAAAAAGGGAAAGGCTTATTATCTGCAGATTGTTACTATGGGTATGGGCTGTTATGCAATGGGCAGCTTTTACCATCTTTGTCAGAGCATTACCACGGGTGATATTGCTGACGGATTTACAGCGGCATATCTTGGAAGAATAGGTTTTTTCCTATTTCTTTTTACCGCTAATTTCGGTCAGATAGACGGATTGCTTGACGATAGAACACCGTCTTTGAAAAAATACAGATATATTGCTCTGATTGCTCCCGCTACAGCGGCGCTGATGTATTTACCCTGTGCTTTTGCAGATATGCCATACAGCACAAAGATATCCTTGTCTTTTTTATGGATTGCTGCAATCTTCAGCTCTTACTTTAATTTCAAGCATGCCATTATAAGCGACCTTGGCTTCGGCTTTGTCAAAGCAATAAGACCGTATAATATCTGCGCTTTGATTCTTACCTTTACAGAGCTGCTTTTGCAGGTTCTCTGGGTATATTATGACTCAGCTTATATCCTTATTGCGATTATGATTGTAACAGTTGTATTCAGTGTTATGAGTGTTGTTACAATGATTGCTCTTAAGAGAGGAGTGGAAGCATGGAAAATTTAATTTATATCCTCTTTGTCTGTATTACAATTCCGCTTGCGCTAATGGCGTGTTTAATTGACAAAAAACCAAGACGAATCGTTATATTTTTTATAATCGGTATCTGCTCTGCAGTGTTTGCATCAGAGGTCAACGGTATTCTGACTTATCTTATTCCGCTTGATGTGTTTGACTTCACAGTAAGAGTTACACCGATTACAGAAGAAATTATCAAAGCAATTCCAGTGTTGTTCTTTGCAAAAGAAATCTCTAACAAAAAAGAGACACTCATAACAGTCTCTTTGGCTGTAGGTATTGGATTTGCGGTTATGGAAAACACATACATACTTACACAGAACGTTGAATATGTTTCAATGCTGTGGGCAATAATGAGAGGCTTCGGCACAGGTATAATGCACGGAATGTGCACCTTCCTTGTTGGTACAGGCTTCAGCTTCGCAAATAAAAACAAAAAGCTGTTTGTTGTCGGCACCTTTGCTTTGCTTTCTATGGCAATAACATATCATTCAGTGTTCAATATGCTTGTTCAGTCTGATTACCCATATATAGGTGCAGCTCTTCCGATTATTACATATGTACCGTTTGTTTCATGGGTTTATAAAAACCGTAAGAAAAGGAGTGCAAATTAATGAAAATTTTCAAAAAGTCATTATTAATAGTTGTTTCACTGCTTCTTTGCGTAACAGTGCTTACTCAGACAGCAACTGCTGCTTTCTGGGGCAACAAAACCCTTTATTTAAAGGACATTAAGATAATTTATGCCGATAGTGAGAAGGAAGCAGAAGATCAGCTTCCTGACGGTTATAAACTGCTTGAAGGCAACCTTAATGAAGGCACAGGAGAGCTCGGCGTATATATCTGCTACAGCACAACCGAAAACCCGGACGAAGCAATTACCGATATTAAGGCAATGCACGAAAGCGGCGGCTTTGAAAGAACAGATTTCAAGGCTTCTCTTAACGATGCAATTGAAGGTGTTTACGGCCTTGCTAAGGAAATGACAACGGCCATAAACGAATTTATACAAAACTACAACAACGGTGTCCCTGCTGCGGTTTATGCAAAAGAAGCTCTCGACTATTTTCAGTATGACGCAAACACTCTTCTCGGTGACTTTATGATAAGCGGCAAGGGTACTTATCAGGATTACGGACGAATGATTCTTATGTGTCATGAGGATATCCTGAATCCAATCCTCTCACTTCTTGCTCTCGGTGTTCAGCAGTAGTCAGGCGAAAACTGGATTGACAGACTCGCAAATGTTGATCCGACTGCTTATGGCTCTTCTCAGGATGCAAAGTACCG
>JAFOXT010000249.1 GCA_017425745.1 Clostridia bacterium
CAAATATCCTTGCCGCCACCGGCAGTATATATTCTGCCGCTAACATCGGTAAGGCTTATATAGTCGCTGAGAACCCATGCAAGAATGTCACCGAGAACAACAGTATAATGCTCGTTTCCCTTGTATGAAACTCCTGTGTCAAGCTCCTTTGCAAGATTAACCATAAGCACAGAAGCAAGCTCTTCAAGGTTTTTACAGCTCTGAACACCTTCATCAAAGCCTGTTTTTGCCATTACAAAAGAAACAACCTCAAACATCAGCTCTTCATAAGTAAGGCTGTCGGTATTTTCAATAAGACCTGAGCCCTTTGCAAGATATCTGAAAACATTTTCAACGTTGCTTTCAATAAGGGTGTAATCACCCTCCTGCCAGCTTTTGTAAGAAGGTACAAGCTGCTTTACAATTTCACCTATTACATTGTTTATCTGTGAAAGAAGAGATGAATCTGAAACGAAGCGCACCTTTGAAAAATCGTAGGTACTGCCCTTAAGGTTAATAAGCTCAGAAAGTGCCTTAAGCTCTTCACCGTAAGCCTTTAAATCAAGGTTAAAGCTTTTGAGAGCAGGGGCAATATACTTATCAATTACAAGTCCGAATGCAATAATAATTATATCCTCTACAGTTGAATTCTGATTCATTGTGAAGCCGGGAAGAATACCGTCACTGCCTGTAACAAACTTATAGAGAAAATCGTTATAGAGAAAGGCATCAACATCGTATTTTGCCTTTTCGTAGGCTGTTTTATACTGAGAAGAGTTTTTATCGTAAACCGTTTCAACAAGAATACCCTTTAAAAAGCCTGAAACACCGTCAGGGCCGAGAAGAGTATTGATATCAAAAAACGGCTCAACAAGGCCGAGGTCAGCCTCACTGTTGCAGATTTTCTGCACAAGACTTCTGTTTGCGTCAATAAGCTCAATAACCTCTTTTAAAAGGGCAATGTCCCCTGTTTTTTCTCTTGTCATACCTGTTTTCCAGGTTGAAAAATCAAGATTCTTAAGGTCGCCCATAAAGGGGCCAGCAAGCTTGAGCGCAAGTTTGTAATCGTCAACGGTTTTGCAGATATTGTCAACTGAAGTAAGGTCAAGAGTAAGAAGCACCCTTTCGCCGCCGAAAAGAGTATTCTGCTTGACTTCAAAATAAAGGCTGTCCCTGTTATCATAAAGAAGCTCATCAATCATATCGAGAGTGCGCTCTGCGTTATATGTATCGGGTTTTGAAGTATAATACCTGAAGCTGTATTCAATCTCCTCTGCCCCAAGGCTTACTGAGGAAAATGCACTGAAAAGCATAACAAGGCTAAGCAGTACACATATTAATCTTTTTGCAACTGTCATATCCGGGTCCTCCGCATAAAAAAATAACACTATAATACTACCCTTAAAATGTATGCAAGTCAATCGATTTCAGAAAATAATTAAAAAATATTAAAAAATACACAACATAGATAATTGAATATTCAGCACATTAAAAAACCGGCAACAAATCTGTTGCCGGTTTAATATACGGTTTTATTATACATTGAAAAGGAAGTGAACAATGTCGCCGTCTTTCATTACGTATTCCTTACCTTCGCTCTTAACAAGACCCTTTTCCTTTGCTGCAGCAAGTGAGCCAAGCTCCATAAGGGTATCGAAAGCTACAACCTCTGCACGGATGAAGCCTCTTTCAAAGTCTGAGTGGATTTTACCTGCAGCCTGAGGAGCCTTTGTGCCTTTTTTGATTGTCCATGCTCTTACCTCGGGCTGACCTGCAGTAAGATATGAAATAAGACCGAGAAGGTTATAGCTTCTCTGGATAAGAAGGTCAAGACCGCTTGTTTCAACCCCAAGATCAGCAAGGAACATTTCCTTATCCTCGTCTGAAAGTGATGAAATTTCAGCTTCAAGGCCTGCACAGATAGGAAGCACCTCACTGCCTTCTGCCTTTGCAATTTCGCACACAGCCTGATAGTTTTCGTTTGAATCAATACCTGAAACAAAGTCGCTTTCGCTCATATTACAAGCATAGATAACGGGCTTTGAGGTAAGAAGAGCAACTGTATCAAGAATTGCTTTTTCGTTTTCGTCACACTCAACGCTTCTTGCAGGCATTTCGTTTTCAAGAGCTTCCTTTACTCTCTTAAGGAATTCAACCTCAGCAGCGAGAGTCTTGTCGCCCTTCATAGCCTTTAATGTTCTGTCGATTCTTCTGTCAATCATTTCCATATCGGAGAGAATGAGCTCAAGATTGATTGTTTCAATATCTCTCTTTGCGTTTACGTTGCCGTCAACGTGGATAATATCGTCGTCTTCGAAGCAGCGCACAACGTGGATAATTGCATCAACCTCACGGATATGTGAAAGGAACTTGTTACCGAGACCCTCACCCTTTGAAGCACCTCTTACGAGACCTGCAATATCAACGAATTCAATTGTTGCAGGTGTGAACTTTACGGGGTTATACATTTCTCTGAGCTTGTCAAGTCTGTAGTCAGGCACTGCAACAACGCCCACATTGGGTTCAATTGTACAGAAAGCGTAGTTTGCTGACTGAGCGCCTGC
>JAFOXT010000250.1 GCA_017425745.1 Clostridia bacterium
AAGTGCCTGCAACTGTAAGTGTGAAGGCTGTTGGGCTGCCGAATACGGCCACAGAAACAACCTCACCTATGAAGAAATGGCTTCAATTGTTTCACAGTGTAAGGAGCTTGGCACTCACCTGTTTATGTTCACAGGCGGTGAGCCTCTTATCCGTAAGGATGATATCATAAAGCTCTGCGAAGCAAATCCTGACTGTGCTTTCCTTTCATACACAAACGGCACTCTTGTTGACGAAAAGTTCTGCGACGAAATGGTACGTGTAGGAAATATCGCTCTTGCTCTTTCAGTTGAGGGTGATGAAGAATCAAACGACGCACGCCGCGGTGCAGGTATGTATCAGAAGGTTATCGATGCTATGCACCTTCTCAAGAAAAAGGGCTGTCTTTTCGGTATGTCAGTATGCTACACAAGCAAGAATATTGAAAAGGTTACAAGCGACGAATTTCTTGACAAGATGGTTGACCTCGGCTGTAAGTTCGGTCTTTACTTCAACTATATGCCTGTAGGTCACGATGCTCCTCCCGAGCTTATTCCCACACCCGACCAGAGAGCTTATATGTACAAGCGTATGAGAGAAATGCGCAATTCAAAAACAGGTAAGCCCATGTTCTTTATGGACTTCCAGGGTGACGGTGAATATGTAGGCGGTTGTATTGCAGGTGGCAGAAACTACTTCCACATCAACTCTGCCGGTGATATGGAGCCTTGCGTTTTCGTTCACTTCTCAGATTCAAACATCAGAACACACACAATTCTTGAAGGTCTGCAGAATCCCCTCTTTATGGCATTCAGACACGACCAGCCCTTCAACGATAACCATATGAGACCTTGTCCTATGCTTGAGAATCCTCAGTGCTTAAGAGACATTGTCAAGAGAACAGGCGCAAAGTCAACCAACCTTATCAAAGAGGAAACTGCTGAAATGCTTTGCAGTAAATGTGACAAATTCGCAAAGGAATGGGCGCCCAGAGCTGATGAAATCTGGAAGAACACAAAGCATCCCAATCCAAAGACTCAGTACTACAGAGACACTCCCGAGGGTAAAGCTGAGTTTGCAAACAAAGAATAAGTGTAAATAGAGAAGCTACGGCTTCTCTATTCTTATTTTTAAGGCTGATTTAAATTTCATTCTGTAATATTTTGACAAAGGAGGAATTACTATGAAAACAATAGGCAACATTTTATGGGTAATTTTCGGCGGTGCTGTAACTGCACTGGGCTGGTGTCTTTACGGTGTACTGTGGAGCATCACTATTATCGGTATACCCTTAGGTAAACAGTGCTTCAAGCTTGCAAGGCTCAGCTTTATGCCCTTTGATAAAAAGGTTGTTGATGCTGACGACGGAGTTTTCGGCACTCTGGCAAACATAATCTGGGCTGTAACAACAGGTATTCCTATGGCGCTTGAAAATCTTATTGCAGGACTTGCCCTTTGCATAACAATTGTAGGTATCCCCTTCGGTAAGCAGTATTTCAAAATGGCACGTCTTGCTCTTGCACCCTTCGGTGTTAAAATTGAAGAAATCTGATAATTTTACAATCAACCGTGCAATAAGCGGTTGATTTTTTTCAATTATTCAACAGCACAATATATGTCTTAAACACACAAATATCACACATAAAATACCGTTCGCCCGTAATTTCGACCGCTGGTTACAAATGCTATTGCAAAACATTGCACAATGTATTATGATGCAATCGAAGACAGGAAAGTAACAGCTTCTGTCGTAAAAACAACAATGAGAAAATCTCATTAAAACACATTTTCATTCAGGAGGATAAAAAAATGAAAAAAAGAATTTTAGCAGCAATTATGGCAATTATGATGATGGTAAGTGTATTTGCACCTACAGCATCAGCAGCAAGCATCGCAAGCAACAAAGAAACCGCAAAGGCCATCCGTGGTGGACAGGCAATCTATGTAACAACCAATAATACAATTTTTTCAAAAACGGGATTTGGAACTGATATTGACATTTATATGTCAAAGACCGCAAATAATGGCATCTATGATATGTTTAAAGCAACAACTACAAATGCTAGAATTAAAGTAGAGGTTTATAAAAAAAGTGGTTCAAAATGGGTGTTATACAAAACAAAAACAAATTGTCAGGTTAAAAGCCCCGACGGTTTCATCGTACAAGTTGAACTTCCCGGTAAGGGCGTTCAATATAAAATTGTAGTAACCCCAAACTATCATAGCGGTTGTTCAGAAGATCTGCTCAAATTAGTTTATGGCGTAACGAAAAATCCAAAAGACTTAAATGGTTTCTGGGTAGATCTTGATTACGGCGGAAAAATCACAAAAGTAGCATAAATATAGTTCTCAACTTAA
>JAFOXT010000251.1 GCA_017425745.1 Clostridia bacterium
AAAAAAGGCTTCTGCATCAAAGACAGAGTGGGTACATACAATCTTCCCATTATGAAAAGCGACGGAAGCGGCTACGGCTTCAATCTCTGGCTCACCGACTCAGGTACATACAACACTGAAAACGATTACGGCGGTTATGCCGGTGTTTATAAGGAGCAGATCGAGTGGTACAAAGAAACAGCTGAAGAGCTCAAAGAGGAAAATGGCGACAAGGTTGTTCCTTCAATCAATTTCCAGCACATTATTGTACCCGAAATTTACGATGCTCTGAAGCAGACCAAGTTATTATGGTTCGGCAGAATTATCAAAAAGAAGAACCCTCTTAATGATAAAACAAAGTTCTATACTCTCCCCGACGATGCAAAAGGTATGCTTCACGAATATCCCTGTCCGCCGTATTACAACAACGGTCAGTATGATGCGATGCTTGAAATGGGCGACGTGCTTGCAACAGTAAGCGGTCACGACCACGAAAACACTTTTGAAATCGATTACAAGGGCATAAAGATTATCAATACGCCAACCATTGGGTTCCATTCATACAACGATGTCAATGTAGGTTCAAGAGTTTTTGTTATTGACGAAAAGGATCCCGAAAATTTTGAGACCTACTGCCTTGAGTATTCAGATGTATACACTGAAATCGACAAGCTTCACGAAGCGCGTATTCTTTACAATATCGACACTACAGGCTGGCCCACAAAGCTTATCAGTCTTATCAGAATTGCCAGAGCTGACGATATGAGTTTTGGTGAGTTTATTAAATGTGTTGGTAAGATTTTTAAGGATATTCAGTTGTTTTGAGCTTTAATAAAAAATATAAAGCATCTGCTGTTTTGCAGATGCTTTTTCGTTTTAAAAATCAGACTTACTTATAATTTTATACCTTTATAAATATAATAAGGTTTTGAAAAAATATAGCTACCGTTTTCTTGCGCTGATTTCAGATTATCAATGAATTCGTCGTACTCTTCTTTACAAAGTGCACCTGTATTTTCCTTATAAAGCCAGCCGACATCCATACTCAGGTCATAACCGAAAGTACCCTCTTCATATTCTGTTTCAACAACATTGTGGACATATACTGAACTTTCAAACAGCTTGCTTTTATTAAAAAATCCATACATCCTTCTTCCTATCCAGCTGTCAAGGTCATCCATCCAAGGTTGTTTTGTAACGGCATAAGTGTGAACTGCTTTTGCAATCAGTTCCTTATTTTCACCGTTGTACGCTACACTTTCCCAATCACAGTTAACACAGATTACGACTCCATCAGGTTTCAAAATTCTGTGTATCTCACTAATTAACAAATCTTTATCCGGTACACATTCAAACATATCCTTAGAAAATACAAAATCGAAAGTATTATCTTTGAACTTCAGTTTTTCTGAACAGTTCATAACTTTAAGCTTAACAGGCTTTTGATATTCAACGTTCTTAAACCATTTATCAGTAATATCTACGCCTATAGCTGACTTAATTTTAACGGGGAAAGCTTTCTGAAAAGCCAATAGAAAGCTCGCATCCTTGCACCCTAAATCAGCGATTACGGCATTATCGGGTAAATTAATTTGTTCCGAAATTGTTTTAATTAATGACTCATATTTAAAATTATTCATTTTTATAACCTCCTAAATAAAAAATACTGTTAATAGCTATATGCCATTAACAGTAACATAAAAGGTAAACTTTTCTCTATCACTTTATCAGGCACATAGCAATTTAAGCCTGTACCTAATACAAGATACAAGCTATCTTCGTCTGCGTCGGATAGAGATAAAGAACATACCGATTCACTCCTTCAAAATTTTGACAATGATAACATATATAATCATTATTGTCAATACTGTTTTTCTTGCACTGACTTATCTTTTACAAAAAATGAGTCCCCTTTTCAGGAGACTCATTGACACAATTATACTAACTTATGCTGTCAGAGTATATTATTTACCGGTAAAGAAATCTCTGATTGCATTAAAAATAGCAGTAAGCCATCTCATAAGAGATACGAGAAGTGAGGTTGTTTTTTCAGGCTTGGTCTGGGGATTTTCAATTTCATCCTCAGCATCCCAGCTTCCTATATCACAGTTTTCCTCTGTCATAGCAGTAAAGGTGTTTTCTGCGTAGTTGTATACAATAAAACGGGTATAGGGGAAGTCGTCAACCGTGAGCTGTCTGTCAGCATCAATCGTTGTAAGGAGAAGATCTCTCTCACATGTTGAGTAGAATCCGTGTGAACAGCCCTTTATAAACCATGTATACTCGGGGAAAAGACAGGTTGAAGCGTCAATCTGCTTGTCGGGTGAAATATAATCCTCATAACCGAGAGCTACTCTTTCAGCGATATATTCCTCGTCAAGAGTTCCGTAAACATCTGAAGTTGTCGCGCCGAAGGATGCTTTTCCTGCAGACACATACTGGTCACCGAGAACGCTGCTGTCCTTGAGTACGGGAAGCATCTGAACACCGTATTTTGCAATAATGCACATATTTGTGCCGGCACCCTGAGCTACCTTAAGGATTTCCTCAGTATTAACCTTGATTGTGTCGTTATAGTATGTAATTTTTTCAATAAGTCCCGCATACTTTGTGCGCTTTTCGCTGCCCTTTTCACCGAATACATATGTAAGTGCAGTGTCAAAGTCTTCCGGTGCAACGAGAGCCCAGTAGCAAGGCATTGTAAGGAAGGTTGCAGTTGCAAGAGCAGAAATAATACCGTATTCAATTTCTGCATAAAGCTCCTTTCTTGCAACATCGGTAAGCTTATCGAGAACACCGGTATTTGCAAGAAGCTCAATAGTAGTGGTAATTACGGGGCTTACATCAAAGCTGTCTTCAAAGTAAGCTGTGTCAGCAATAAATCTTACAATTGCATTTCCGTCAATACCGAAGTCACCGCTGATGATACCGCTGAGGAAATCAGAGCCGTTTGAGGTTGAAACGTCAATACCGAGGCCCTTAAGTCCGTTAAAGAAGGTTGCATCGGCAGCTCCTACTTCAAGATTGCTTATGCTGCCTATACCGTACTTGTAAATATAAGCCATGGCAACATTTGAGCCAAGGCATCTGCAGTTAAGTGAAACCTTGTCATGTCTCGTTGCTTTTTTAACAGCTTCAATATATTTATGAAGCTCATCTGCAAGCTCCATAGGATCAAGTCGCCAGTCATAATAGAAGTTATATGCTTTTTCATCATACTGACCCTTGCCGTTGGTAATATTATGAGTCATGGTATAATTCATATGATTCTGCTCGGATGGACCTATGCCGGAAACTGTACCCTCTGGAATATTACCGTTTTCGTCAAGCTTGATAGGTTCGAATATTTCGCTGATTTCTTTTTCAACTGCAGCATAATAGTTATCCCATTTTCCTGAAGCAATACCTTCAAGAATAAATGGAATAAGAATATTGATTGCAGCTTCAAGAACAGGATTAACTTCATCTTTTTCCTCTTCTTCAACCGTTTCATTGTCACTTTCAAGGCCGATAAGAGCGAACATATCGTCGATGCTGAAATATTTGGTGCCGTTGTCGTAATAGATTTTTCCGCTGTCGCCTGCAATATAAATTGTGGGATCGTTGCAAGATACCGTAGGTTCTGTGTTAAAAGCTACTGCCAAAGGCATTGCAGAGAAAAGAACGCAGACAGTCAATAGAATTGCAATAAGCTTTTTCATTTTTACATCTCCTTTATAAATCTCATTAACAGATTGCTATTCATTCTTACATTTTCATAATATCATTATTAAGCTATTATTGTCAACAAAACAAAAGTTTTTTAAATTTATTGCAATATGTGTGACAAATATATACAAAAGATAATTTACAAACATATCACGAACCTGTGACTTAACTCTTGCGGTGCCCAAAATCGCTTATCGGCTTGGAGCGCCGAGCGATTTTGACCGCTGCGCCATCCTCACCTCGCTTCTTCTCGCACTGCGAGCGCTTCGGTGACGATGCAGTTAACAGCTCGCGACGCGGCTGTTAACCAGAAAGCTACATATTTGATTTCTATGTGGAACATAAAAAAATACGGACACCCTTTTGGGTATCCGTATTTTTTGGCGCCTCAAACAGGACTCGAACCTGTGACACCGCGGTTAACAGCCGCGTGCTCTACCGACTGAGCTATTAAGGCATTCAAAGTATTTTACCACCTTAGTCTACCTAAGGTGGTATTGTGTCGGCATCGCCTTATC
>JAFOXT010000252.1 GCA_017425745.1 Clostridia bacterium
GGAAAACTGAAAGAATTTTTTTGAAAGTTTTCATTTTTGTTACTCCTTTAATATAGTAGTTACAGT
This sequence comes from Clostridia bacterium, assembly GCA_017425745.1. Taxonomy (GTDB): domain Bacteria; phylum Bacillota; class Clostridia; order Oscillospirales; family Acutalibacteraceae; genus UBA6857. The sequence continues at coordinate 67 of JAFOXT010000252.1, forward strand.
AATTATATAGTAATACTCTCTTGAAATAATTCCAAACAAGAAAAATACTCCAAAAAGTAAAAATAAAATTTAATTGATACAAAGTTATTTACATTTTCTACAAAAAACTATATTATATAGGAAACAGTTGGGGAGGTGCAAAATGAAAATACTCTTTCTTTGTGACGGGAACACCTGCCGAAGCCCCGTTGCTGAAGCAGTAATGAATAAAAAAGCTTTTGAGCAAGGGCTTGATATAGTATCTGAAAGTGCAGGACTTCAGGCTTTTTCGGGTGATGAAGCAAATGAATACAGCGTTAAAGCTGCCGGAAGATTGGGTGTTGACATAAGCGGCCACCGAAGCAGAAAATTCAGCCCGTATATGGCTGAGGAGTACAACCTTTTTGTTGTAATGACAAGTGAGCAGAAAAAATCACTTAGAGAATTTATTACCGAGGAGCAAATCCACATTCTTTCCGATGGTATAGCTGACCCTTACGGTGAAAATGAAGAAGCCTACTGTGAATGTGCTGAAAAAATAAGCGAGGGCATTGACAGGCTTATAACTGAGCTTTCTTTGAAAATTTCACCTATGGTACATTCCCACATTGACGGAGTTGCGCTTATTGAAAAAGAGTGTTTTTCTACTCCATGGACAAAGGACGGAATTGAAAGTGAGCTTTCAAACGAAAATGCACGTTTTTTTGTGGCGGAATATATGGGCGAGACGGCAGGCTATCTTGGTATGCACATAGTCCTTGATGAATGCTATATTGCAAACGTTGCCGTCAGAGAAAAATTCAGACGCAAGGGGATAGCCGACAAGCTTCTTTCAGTGGGCGAAGAAAAAGCCAAGGAAGAAAGCTGTGCCTTTATTTCTCTTGAGGTGCGTGTAAGCAACGAAAAAGCTATTGCTCTTTACAAAAAAAGAGGGTATAATGAGGTGGGCATAAGAAAGAATTTCTATTCTGACCCTACAGAAAACGCCCTTATTATGACCAAGAACTTCAGTGAGGATTGATATAATGAAAATTTTAGCAATTGAATCTTCCTGCGATGAAACTGCGGCAAGTGTTGTTGAAGACGGAAGAAAAGTGCTTTCAGGTGTAATCGCTTCTCAGGTAAGCGAGCACATTAAATTCGGCGGAGTTGTGCCGGAAATTGCATCACGACGCCACGCAGAAAACATTTCTGCAGTTGTAAACAAGGCTCTTTCAGATGCAGAGCTTACTCTTGACGATATTGATGCAATTGCCGTAACCTATGCACCGGGACTTATCGGAGCACTTCTTGTTGGTGTGAATTATGCAAAGGCGCTTTCCTTTGGCAGAAATCTGCCTCTTATTCCTGTTCATCACTTGCGCTCACATATTGCGGCAAACTACATAACTCACCCCGACCTTGAGCCTCCGTTTTTCTGTCTTGTGGTAAGTGGAGGTAACACCCTTATTGCCGAGGTGAAAAGCTACACCGAGTTCAATATTATTGGCAGGACAAGAGATGATGCGGCAGGCGAAGCACTTGATAAAGCGGCAAGAACAATGGGTATACCTTATCCCGGCGGACTTAACCTTGACCGTATTGCAAAAGACGGCGACTGCACCGCCTTTAAATTCCCTAAGCCCAAGGTTGAAAACTGTCCCTATGATTTCAGCTTTTCAGGTCTTAAAACCTCGGTTATCAACACAATTCACAACGCCTCACAAAAGGGTACACCTGTTAACGAGGCTGACCTTGGCGCTTCCTTTATAAAGGCTGTTGTGACTTCCCTTTGCACTAATACGGAAAAAGCAATGGTAGATTACGGCTATAACAAGCTTGTACTTGCAGGAGGCGTTTCAGCAAACTCTGTTCTCAGAAAAGAGGTTGAGGAGCTTTGCAAAAAACATAATTGGAAGCTTTATCTTCCCGAGCTTTCTCTTTGTGGAGACAACGCTTCAATGGTAGGTGCTCAGGGCTATTACGAATATCTTGCAGGAAACACTGCAGGGCTTGAGCTTAACGCCTATGCAGGTATGGAGATAGACAACATCAGAAAATAAACAAAAAGCTACTTCTTAGGCGTTGTACCCGTAAGGATACAACGCCAGTTTTATTCGCCTCAC
>JAFOXT010000253.1 GCA_017425745.1 Clostridia bacterium
GTCCTACGGCAGTATTCGTTTCTTCCAATTTAACTTGGCTGGATATTTGCGGTTTAATTGGTGTGATAATTGTAGCTGTTCTTGTGGCACTTATTATATACCGCAACAAGAAAAAGAAATAATAAAAAGAAGGCAGAGATTCGCTCCACGCGTAATCTCTGCCACAGATTTCCGATAAACGCACAAGAACAACAATGTTGCTTTTATAAATAAAAAGTGTAGCAAGTTAAATTTAATATTAAGCATAGAAAAATCGTACAAAGCATCGAACTTTGTACGATTTTAACATTGTTTTGACCTTTTTTTACCCTCTCGGAGTACCTATGTACGCCTTCGGGGTAAAGAAAAGGTCATCTTGCACATTTCTCAACAGTCTGACAGCTTGTCGAAAATTACTTTTTCGACAAGCTGAGGCGATTGATTTGAACAATCGCCTCAATTTTATGTAATTTTAAATCAGATTACAGACTCAACAAACTTGCTGAATGCTGCCATGCCCTTTTCGTCACGCTTGTAAACGCCTGCGTGCTCAAGAACCTTTGAGAATACCTTACCAACCTCGTCCTGAACAATCTTTTCAGCGTTTTCAGCAGTGATTGTGTAGTTGCCCTTGAAGGATTCAGCCCATTCCTTGTGCTTTGCTGTAAGCTCGTTGTCAGCAAGATCAGTGCCGTTTACAAGTGCTTTTTCAACAAGCTTAAGCTCTGTTTTGAGTCTTGCGGGAAGAACAGCAAGTCCCATTACTTCAATAAGACCGATGTTTTCCTTCTTGATGTTGTGAAGCTCCTTGTGGGGATGGTAAACACCGTCGGGATGCTCCTCAGTTGTGATGTTGTTACGAAGAACAAGGTCAAGCTCGTAATTGTCGCCCTTCATTCTTGCAATAGGAGTAATTGTGTTGTGCTTTTCGCCGTCTGTTTCTGCAAAAATGAATGCATCTTCGTCGGTGTAAGCTCTCCATGCAGTGAGAATTTTTTCGCCAAGCTCTACAAGTCTGTCACTGTCCTTGCCTGAAAGACGGATAACTGACATAGGCCACTTAACTGTGCCGATTTTTACGTCGGGATAGTCCTTTGAAGTGAATTCCTTTTCAACCGGTGCCTTAGCCATTGCAAATTCGTAGTTACCGCCCTGGAAATGCTCGTGTGAGAGAATTGAGCCGCCTACAATGGGAAGGTCTGCGTTTGAGCCGATAAAGTAGTGAGGGAAGAGCTTTACAAAGTCAAAGAGCTTTTTGAAAGCCTTGCCGTCAATTACCATAGGTGTGTGGCTGCCGTTGAAAACGATGCAGTGCTCGTTATAGTAAACATAGGGTGAATACTGGAAGCCCCACTGCTGACCGTCGATTTCAATAGGAATAATTCTGTGATTCTGTCTTGCGGGATGGTTGATTCTGCCTCTGTAGCCTTCGTTTTCAATGCAGAGAAGACACTTGGGATATGAGCTTGCCTTTGCGTTTCTTGCAGCAGCAATTGCCTTGGGGTCCTTCTCGGGCTTTGAAAGGTTGATTGTGATATCAATTTCGCCGTATTCTGTTTCTGTTTTCCACTTCATATCCTTTTTGATACGGTAGCGACGGATATAGTCTGTGTCACGGCTTAATTTATAATAGTAGTCTGTTGCCATTTCAGGAGAGATTTCATAAAGCTCGTTAAAGTCAGAAATAACCTCTGAGGGTCTTGGCACAAGAGCAGACATAACCTTTGTATCAAAAAGGTCACGGCTTGTAATGTCGTCTTCAATAAGACCTGTTTCAACTGCAAATGAAAGAATTTCTGAAAGAATTTCTTCAAGACCTTCGTATTCGCACTCGCCTTGAGGCTCGTTATATTCGTCAAGATTAAGGATTTCAAGAATACGGTTGACAGTGTAGATTTCGTCTTCCTTTTCAATAAGTCCGCATTCAAGACCGTAGTTGATAAGTTTTCTTATGCTGGTGTTAATCATAATGCTTCCTCCGTTTTAGTTTTCTGTCATTAATAATACACCAAAAAGCACTTAAAAATCAATAATTACAACAGGAAAATTTGTCTTGAAGTAAAAGAATTTATGTGTTATACTTGTGACTGGCAGATTTGTATAAACAAAGGAGGAAAAATATGAGTGCATATTGCTGGTTTGATTATGCAACTGTAATTCTTACAGGTGCTTCAAGCGGTATCGGTAAAGACCTTGCTATAAGACTTGTAAAGGAGCACGGCTGTAACGTTATCGGTATTGCAAGAAACGTTGAAAGACTTGAGGGTGTAAAAAATGAGCTTGGTGCTCTCGGTCATAAATTCAGCTACTACTCAATGGATGTTTCAAACAAGGAGGGCTGGGAAAACCTTAAATCTGAGCTTACAGAGAAAGGCATTAAGGCAGATATTCTTATCAATAATGCAGGTGTGCTTCCCAAGTTTGACAGCTTCCTTCACTATACAACAGAAGAAATTGAAAAGGCTATGAAAATCAACTTCTATTCAGCAGTATACTCAATGGAGGTTATGATGCCCTATATTATGGAGTCAGAAAGAGCAGGCATTATCAACATTGCTTCTTCAGCGGCTCTTTGCTCTCTTGCAGGTACATCAGTTTACTCAGCAAGTAAGGCTGCACTTAAATCCTTCACCGATTCTATCAGAGAAGAGGTAAGAGGCAAGTGCTATATCGGTCTTTTCTGTCCCGGCTTTACAAAAACAAGCATTTTAAGAGAGCAGGGCGAGGTTGCTTCAGGTGCACAGAAGGTTATGGACTTCATCAGCACAGACTGCGACAAAATGGTTGATATGATTATCAAGGGTATGTGGCAGAAAAAGTCCAACCGTGTTCTCGGCGCAGACGCAAAAATGATGTGCGAGGGCAACAAGATTGCAGGTGCGAAGTTCAACTTTATCTGCAGTCAGGTTATGCGACTTTCAGGTGTAAGCCTTTTCAAGTCCATATTTGAGGATTAAAATATTACGGCGTAAAAAAGAGAGAAAGCCCCTGACGGTTTTCTCTCAGACTGTCGATAAACGCACAAGAACAACAATCTCTTTAATAAATAGAGAAAGCGTAATATAATTAACTTAAAATGAATAGAAAGAAAATCGTACAAAGCATCGAACTTTGTACGATTTTGACATTGTTTTGACCTTTTTTTACCCTCTCGGAGTACCTATGTACGCCTTCGGGGAAAAGAAAAGGTCATCTTGTACATTTCTCGAAAGTCTGACAGCTTGTCGAAAATAACTTTTTCGACAAGCTGAGAGAGAAAGCCCCTGCCGGTTTTCTCTCTTTCATTTTTTAAAGCAGATCAGCTAAATCGTAAATAAGCTTTTCGGTTTTCTCCCAGCCAAGGCAAGGGTCGGTTATGGATTTTCCATAAATGCATTCCTCAGCCTTTTGAGCTCCGTCTTCAATATAGCTTTCTATCATAAGACCCTTTACAAGCTTTCTGATGTCGGATGAATGACGGCAGGAGTGAATGATTTCTTTTGCAATTCTGGGCTGCTCCATCCATTTCTTTCCTGAGTTTGCGTGGTTTGTGTCAATGATTACAGCGGGATTTTTAAGACCTGATTTATCATATGCTTCTGCAAGATGGATAAGGTCCTCATAGTGGTAATTGGGCATGGACTGACCGTGCTTGTTTACATAACCTCTTAAAATTGCATGAGCAAGAGGATTACCCTGACTTTCAACCTCCCAGCCTCTGTAGATAAAGGTGTGGGAATGCTGAGCAGCAGTAATAGAATTCATCATTACGGAAATATCTCCACCTGTGGGGTTTTTCATACCTACAGGAATGTCAAAACCGCTTGCGGTAAGGCGATGCTGCTGATTTTCAACAGATCTTGCACCGATTGCAACATATGACAGAACATCATTGAGATATCTGTAATTTTCAGGGTAAAGCATTTCATCGGCACAGGTAAAGCCTGTTTCATGCATTGCTCTTATGTGAAGATTTCTGATTGCAATAACACCCTTTAACATATCTTCGCTTTTAAGCGGGTCGGGCTGATGAAGCATACCCTTGTATCCGTCACCCGTTGTACGGGGCTTGTTGGTATAAATTCTCGGAATAATTAAAATTTTGTCAGCAACCTTATCCTGAACCGTTCTGAGTCTTGATATGTAATCAATTACACTGTCGTCATTGTCAGCAGAGCAGGGGCCGATAACAAGAATGAAGCGGTCATCTCTGCTTTCAAAAATCGCTTTGATTTCTCCGTCGCGCTTTGCTTTCATTTGTTCAAGCTTATATGTAATGGGATACTGTTCTTTTATCTCCATAGGAATGGGTAATTTTCTTTTGAAATTCATATTCATTATCGTTTTCCTCCTGTTATTTTTTATCAAACAATGCTCTGCGTTCAGTTGAATGCTGCATCATTTTTCTCATAGCTTCAACATCATCATTTTGGAGCATTGATTTAAGTTCAGTAAATTTGTTTATGAACAGATTCATCTGTTCAAGAAGCGCCGCTTTATTTTCTATAAAAAGCTCACTCCACATAAGGTCGTTTATGCGTGCAATTCGTGTAAGGTCACGGAAAGAGTCACCTGTAAACTTTTCCATATTCTCTTTGTCGTTACAGGTCATAAGAGTTATGGCAATACAGTGAGTAAGCTGTGAAAGAAAGCCTATCATTTCATCGTGCTCCTCAGGTGAAAGAGTTGTTACGTTTGAAAAGCCCAACAATCTTCCAAGCTCCATACAGGTACTGATGGCTTCAGGTGTATTCTTATCTGTGGGAGTAACAATGTAGTTTGCTCCCGCAAACATTTTGTCTGTGCTGTTTTCAACACCTGAAACCTCTCGGCCCGCCATTGGGTGAGCTGCTATAAATTCCACGTCTGAGCGAAGAATTTCCTGAATTTTATAGACGATGCTGCATTTTACGCCTGTTACGTCGGTTATAAGTGAACCGCTTTTTAAAAGACTCTGATTCTGCTCAATCCACTCCACAAAAACGTGAGGGTACAAAGCAAATATCACTATGTCCGCTTCGCTTATAATTCTTTCATCAAGCTCAATACTGCCCTCATCAATAATACCCTCTCTGAGTGCATAGTCAATTGAGCTTTGCTCTTTTGTTATTGCGCTTATATGAAAGCCGAACCGTTTCAGAATTCTTGCGTAACTGCCGCCGAGAAGACCAAGGCCGACTATCATTATTTTTTTGTTTACATTTACTATCATCGGGTTTCTACCTCTGCTCTAAGATTTTTTATATCCTCAAAAAAGCGAGGATAGCTTTTTCTTACTGCTTCGACACCGTTTATTTCACCGCCAAGCTTTGAAAGTATCAGTGAGAGCGCCATAACAATACGGTGGTCGTTATGACCGTCAAGAGCACAAGCTTTATGAAGAATCTGCTTCGGAACAGTTATCGAGTTTTCACCGAAAACAAGCCCTCCCCCAAGCTTTTTAAGCTCCTCGTGCATAGCTTGTCCGCGGTCACTCTCTTTCATTTTCAAACGGTCTGTGCCCATAAGTACGGCACCGTTTTTAAGTGAAGCAAGAGCTATCAGCACAGGCGCAAGGTCGGGACAGTCTGTTATATCAAGTGTAGGTGTGCCTTCACTGATTTCTTCAAAGTATTCTTTATAAATTCTGTCACCCTGAAGGCTGTCAGGCTTAAGATTTCTTATTTCAACATCCGAGCCGATATAGTTAAAGGCATCAAGAAACGCAGCGTTTGAATAGTCACCCTCAACTGTGCCCGAAAAAGAATGAAGCTCAGCTTTTTTTATAACGATATCAAGCTTTTTATCAATTTCAATATCTGCCCCGAAGGATTTCAGTGCTGATACGGTAAGATTAACATATGAACTGCTTTCAAAGGGCGGTATAATTCTGATTGCAGAGTCTTCACCAAGATATATAAGGGCAAAAATAAGTCCGGTGATAAACTGACTGCTTATGCTGCCGTCAATTTCATATTTTCCGCCTTTAAGCTTACCGCATACGGTTACCGATGCTTCACTTTTTCTGAATTCAAAGCCGTTATCATAGCACAGCTTTTTGTAAACATCAAGAGGTCTTTCAAAAAGCCGTTCACTGCCGCAAAGTGTGATTTCTTTTCCTGTGCAGAGCGCAAGAGGAATAAAAAATCTTAAGGTGCTTCCGCTTTCTCTGCAGTTAAGAACTGAGCTTACAGAAGTCATAAAGTTGGTGGAATCAATAACTGCGGTGTTGTTTTCAAGCTTAATATCTGCGCCGAGAGCCTTGAGGCAGTCAACGGTTGCAAGAATGTCCTCGCTGCAATCGATTCCTGATATTGTACAGCTTTTTTTGGAAAGTGCAGCACTTATAAGATATCGGTGAGCCATACTTTTTGAAGCGGGCGCGTTTATTTCTCCTTTAAGCTTACAAGGCTTAAAAACTGCCTTCATCAGTATCACCCTCTGTCAGAAAATCAATTGCTTCAAGATAGCCGTCAGTACCGTGGCCTGTGATTGTTTTTACGCAGGCAAGCCTTACATAGCTTA
>JAFOXT010000254.1 GCA_017425745.1 Clostridia bacterium
AGATGTCGCTTCGGGCGTGTTTTCACTATCGTTTTTTATGCTGAGTGAGTTCTGTAAGTCACCGAAAAGCCCTTGTAAAAATGGCATTGTCGGTGAACCGCCGCTTTCAAAGCCGCCTTCTTCATCTGATTCGGGAAACATACTTGAAAACTGCTCGCTGATTGAATCAACGTCTTCCTCTGTGATTCCCATACTGTCCATCATCTGCTTGATGGGACCTATATTCATTTCCATTGCGCAGTTCATACAGAGCCCTTCGGGAACGGTTTTGCCGTCAATTATCTTTGAAATGAAGATAACCGCAGGTCTTTGCTTACATCTGCTGCATGTAACTCTTTTCATTGTTTACTCCTTGAACAGCAAGGCAATGCCAAGCGTTGCCTCGCTCAATTATTTGCTGGTTATTTTGCTGATTTTTCTGCTTTTCTGTTGTCGAAATATTCCTTGAACTGTCTGAAGGTTTCGGGCATATAGCTTGCGAAAGCAACGAGAGTCATAATTGCACTGATAACAACTATAATACCTGTAAGAAGTGCAGGCATCTGGAAGCCTAAAAGCTCGTTGAGTGCGCCAACCTCGGGACCGATTGCAATAATAAGTGTCATACCAACATAGAAAACTGTTGTTGCAAGCTTGCCGTAAATTTCAGCTGCACCGGGTCTGATGTTGAGAAGAAGCATTACAAGACCGCCTATAAGCATAACTGCTTCCTTAATAAGGAATACAAGGAAAACCCAACCGAAAGCGTTAATCATCTTGTTTTCTGCATCCTTGAAATCAAGAAGAAGCATAACTGCAATTGTAATCTGTGTAAGCTTGTCAGCAACGGGGTCAAGCACCTTACCAAGCGCACTGATCTGATTGAAGCGTCTTGCAATTTTACCGTCGAACATATCGGAAAGACCTGAAGCAGCGAGAACTGCAACAGCCTCTACCTTCATATCGTTATAGTAAAGATATGCGAATACGGGGATAAGAAGAATTCTTATAAATGATAATAAGTTAGGAATAGTCCAACAGCCTTTGAATAAATCTTTCATGTTTTTTTACCTCTCTTAAATTGTAATTCCGCTGAATGTTGTAAACAGCTTCTGCACTGCACCAACCACAAACGAGCCTTCAACTGCAACTAAAAATTCTTCGTTGTTGATAAAGCCTGCGCCTACTGCAAGTAAAAGTGAGATTATAACGATAATAAGCACACCTCTTATTGCGCCCACAACGCCGCCTAAAGCTGAGTTCATCTGTTTGATTGCAGGAATTTTTTTGATTATTTTATCAAGAAGTCTTACGAGCACTCTGAGAACAAGAGTTATAAGCGCCACAAGAACAGCAAAGAGAATAAACTGCACTACTGCTGTGCCTAAGGGTGTTACAACGCTTTCCATAAGAGAATCGAGAAGACTGCCCGAAGCGAATTCACTTGAGGCTACCTTTTCAATAAGTGCCTCTTTTTCAATTCCCATAAGGCTTAAAATTGAAGCGAAGAAATCGGGAATTGAGTTTATTGCACCTTCAATCTGTGCACCGTAGTCTGTTGTTGCAACATCGCCGAGATTCTGAGCGAGAAGCTTTTCTGCACCGGGAGAAACAAACTTTTCAAACACAGGCTGAGCCAATGAGTCTGAAAGAAGTCTTGCTGCAACAAAAGAAGCTATTGTTCCCACAAGCTCAAAAAGGCTTACAATAAAACCCTTTTTAACTGAGGTTATTACTACTACTGCTAAAATAAGTATAAAGATTATGTCGATAATATACGGCATTTAATCCCTCCTTCAAATAATATCATTTATTATAGCACACTGTTAAGGAATTAACAATAGTGCTTATTTACTGTTTATTTTACTTCTCTCAGTATTCCTGAAGAAAAAGCAAAAAGCTTTCTGCCGCAGAGAGTGAGTCCGAAAGCGTCAAAATCAAGCTCTGTTGTATTTTTTATTTTTCCGGGAACAACCTCATAAACTGTGTTGCCGCTGCAGACAAAGGCTGTTCTGCCCTTCATAGTAACCGCTTCAGGCTTTCCGTCAAGATTAAGAGTGAACTTTGCACGGTTTTTGCTGTCATAAACCGAAAGAGATGTTCTGTCAAAACCGCTTATACAGTCTGAAATTACTGCCGAATTACCGCTTTCATCGGTAAATACACTTATCGCTTCACTGATATATTCTGCCTTTTCCGGAGCACCCTTAGCGGCCTTTATGTCGTAAAGCACTCTCTCTTTTGAGAATACGGAAACAATATCCTTGCCGAGGAATTTTATATCAGTAATTCCGTCACCCTCATAGGTGAACTCACACTGAGCCTTTTCGGAGTAAATATCAAGCAGATAGGTTTTGGACATTATCTCGCCGTCTTTTGCTCCAATGGCACCTGCAGCAATTTTCTTTGAGTTTTCATCAAGGTCAAGAGTAATTGCATATTCCTCACCGCAAGCCCAGATATATCTGCAGTCACCGTCTTTGCTTATAAGGTAAACTCTTGAAGCTGAGGTATCGCTTTTGGTGGAGAGGACTATATCTCCCTTATTGTTGATGTCAGCAGCAATAATATCGTTTTCGTCAACGGATTTGCCCTCATAAATAATTCCTCTTTTAGTGAATATCATATATTCGTGAGAGTTTCTGTTGAAGATTATGCCGTATTTATCGCTGACCCTGATTGCAGGATTAAGATAGTTATGCACCTTGCTGTACTTTATTTCGCCGTCTGTGTCAACAGCAGCAAGAAGCTTTTCGGTAAGTACAAACATTCTTGATGAAAAGGACTGCACGTTGATTATATCGTTACCCGTAAAGCTGAGGCCTTTTCCGTCAGAAGCTGAGGAATAAAAAAGATTTTCGGTGCTTCCCTCAGCGTCGCTGTAAGCATTGTGGTAATCTGAGGTCATAAACACAAAGAATCCGATTGCCACTGCAGCAACAGCAATTATTGCCGTTAATATAATAATATTCTTCTGGTTTAATTTTACTTTAAGTTTTTTAAATAACTCTTTCATTTCAGTTACCATCAGGCATTTTCAGGTCATCGTAGAAAACTCTGTTAAGGTAAAGTCCGTGAGGCTTTGCCGTAATGCCTGCCCTTGTTCTGTCTTTGGAGTTTATAATCTCTTCAATTGTACCCTCTTTGATTTTTCCTCTGCCGATATAAATAGCAGTGCCCACCATAATACGCACCATATTGTAAAGAAATCCGTCGCCCGTTACCGAAAAGGTTATAAGGTCACCCTCTCTTTTAACCCAACAGTCGGTTATTGTGCGGACATTGGTTGAGGTTGTGTTTCCTGCGGCACAGAAGGCTGAAAAATCGTGGGTACCGATAAATGCCTTAACCTCTCTGTCAAGCATTTCTGCATCGAGATAATAGGGATAATGGAGAGCGTAATTTGTGAGAAATGGATTTTTAACGTTACTGTTCCAGATTTTATAAATGTATTCCTTACCCTTGCAGCTGAAGCGTGCATTGAAATCCATAGATACATCTTCACAGTCCAGAACCGCTATGCTCTGAGGGAGCACTGCATCAATTCCTTTTCTGATTGCTTCGCAGTTTTTGTCGGTATCAATTTTAAAATTGCAGCAGTAGGTGTTTGCGTGAACACCGCTGTCAGTTCTGCTGCAGCCGTAAATTGTCACCTTTTTTGAAAGTATACGTTCTACCGCTTCGCTTACACACTGCTGAACAGTTATTGCGTTATCCTGCATCTGCCAGCCGTGATAAGGTGAGCCGTCATAACGGAGAATAAGTTTAAGATTTCTTTCCATATCAGATTACCGCACCGAAATAATGATTTAAAAGCACAACACCCGTAATTCCGAGAGCAAAGAAAACAAGTCCTGCACCGTCTCTCAGGTGAAGCTTCATCTGCTTCATTCTTGTTCTGCCTTCACCGCCTGTGTAGCAACGGCAGCTCATTGCAAAGGAAAGCTCATAAGCTCTTCTGAAGGATGAAACGAAAAGAGGAATAAGAATCGGCACAACAGCCTTTACTCTGTCCATAAGCTTTCCGCTTTCAAAATCTGCACCTCTTGCCTTTTGTGCATTGGTAATTTTTTCAATTTCCTCAATAAGAGTTGGTATAAATCTCAATGCAAGAGTCATCATCATTGCAAGAGTGTGTACGGGAATTTTAAAAATCTTTAAGGGTGAAAGAAGCTTTTCAATTGCGTCCGTCAGCACTGTAGGCACAGTAGTATAGGTAAGAATTGAAGAAGCGATTATAAGAAAAATAATTCTTATAGCCATAAAAATTGCCGTTGAAACGCCTTTTTCAGTTATTTTTAAACCGAGGAATAAAGGAATTTCCCAGCTGCCGCCGCTGATATAGAAAATATTCAGCACTGCAGTAAAAATAATTACGGGGACAATAGGCTTAAGGCTTTTAAAAAACACCTTGAAGGGCACACCGCATAAAAGCATTGAAAGAAGAACAAAAAGTCCTACAAGGGAAAGCGCAAGGAAGTTTTTGCAAAGAAAAATCATCACAACAAAAAGTACAGTGAAAATTATCTTTGCTCTGCCGTCCATTTTATGCACAACCGAGTTTCCTTTATAATACTGACCGATAGTAATATCACTGAGCATTTTTGTCCCCTCCCTTCAGAAGCTTCAAAAGCTCACTTTCGGCTTTTTCCATTGTATAAACATCTGTGCTTACATCATAGCCTTTTTCCTTAAGCTTAAGGAAAAGCTCTGTAAGCTGAGGAATGTTGAGTCCCATATTTTTAAGGCTTTCTGCATGAGAGAAAACTGCATCAACAGTATCGTAATATGCAAGGTGAGAATCGTTCATCACAAGCACCTTTGAGGAGATTTTTGAAATATCCTCCATACTGTGCGATACAACAAGCACAGTGCTGCCCGTTTCTTCTCTGTAGTCGGTTATCATTTTAAGAATAGTTTCTCTGCCCTTGGGGTCAAGACCTGCACAAGGCTCGTCAAGAATAAGCACCTCGGGCTTCATTGCCATTACACCGGCAATAGCAACTCTTCTTTTTTCACCGCCTGAAAGGTCAAACGGTGATTTTTCCATATAGCTTTCACTGAGACCTACATAGCGCATGGATTCTCTTACACGGCTGTCAATCTCCTCTTCAGAAAGCTTCATATTTCTGGGGCCGAAAGCAATATCCTTATAAACTGTTTCTTCAAAAAGCTGATATTCGGGATACTGAAAGCATACGCCCACTCTGAAGCGCACATTTCTGATTTTGCTTTTATCAGCCCAGATATCCTTACCTTCAAGCTCAACAACACCGCTTGTGCCCTTTAAAAGGCCGTTGAAGTGCTGAATTAGGGTGCTTTTACCTGAGCCTGTGTGACCGATTATGCCCACAAGCTCGCCCTTTTCAATCTGCACATTTATATCTCTGATTGCGTGAATCTGAGAAGAGGTGCCTTTTGAGTAAAGATAATTCAGATTTTTTGTAGAGAGAATAACACTGCTCAATTTTTTGCCTCCATAATATTGACAACCGCTTCCAGAAGCTCGTCAATATCAAGTATATCTTTATTTAAGTTAATTCCGTCTTTGATAAGTAAGTGGGTAAGCTCTGTTGCTTCAGGCACGTCAAGCTTTGCTTTTTTGAGAGTATCAACATTGACGAAAACCTCTTTAGGTGTGCCGTCAAGAATAATTCTGCCCTCATCCATAACAATAACTCTTTTTGCTTTAACTGCCTCGTCCATATAGTGAGTTATGAAAATTACGGTGATGCCGTATTCTTCGTTAAGCATTTTTGCGGTTTTCATAACCTCTCTTCTGCCTCTCGGGTCAAGCATAGCAGTAGGCTCGTCAAAAACAATGCACTGAGGCTTCATTGCGATTATTCCCGCAATTGCAACTCTCTGCTTCTGTCCGCCTGAAAGCTTATGAGGCTCAAAGTGACGGAAGTCGTACATTCCCACACTTTTAAGCGCTTCGTCAACTCTGACTCTGATTTCCTTAGGGTCAACACCTAAATTTTCAGGGCCGAAGGCAACGTCATCTTCAACAATTGTAGCCACAATCTGATTGTCAGGATTCTGAAAAACCATACCAACCTTACGGCGTATATCATAAAGCTTATCCTCGTCGGCTGTGTCAATGCCTTCAATAAGCACTCTTCCCGACTGAGGCACAACAATGGCGTTACAAAGCTTTGCAAGAGTTGACTTTCCGCAGCCGTTATGACCGAGCACTGCAACAAAGTCGCCTTTTTCTATTTTTAAATTCATATTCTCGATAACATTTTCCTCAATTTGCTGAGTTTCACTGTCATCGGTGTAACCGAAGGTTACATTCTGAAATTCTATAAAATTCATATAATCATCTCTTTTAAATGCAAAATGCTAAGTGCAAAATGCAAAATTAAGGTCGCAGGCAGACCCTGCACAAACAGGAAGTAAGCATCTGCGGAATTTGTTCAGGATAATAAGGTTAACAGGTTGATTTTATCCGCCTTTATATATCCAAATTGGATAATCTCTACCCACTGGATTTGTAACTCAACTTTGGCGGACACATCACGCTGTGTCCCTACGGTTATTTTACCTTTTCGTCAGTCAATTTTGCACTTTGCATTTTGCATTGTGCATTTTAGATTTATTTCTGCCAGATTGCAGAAGCACCGCAAGGCAGTACCATTCCCGTATCAGTTACGGGAAGACCGATTTCGGAGGAGGTTACCTTTCCGCCGAATTTCTTTTTCACAACGGCACCCAAAATATATTCCATAACTGATGATGAAAGGCCTGTTGTGTAGGAGTTAATAAGCATCATAAGTGAATCCTCATAAAGAAGCTCACTGCAAAGCTCAACAAAGTTATATACCTCATCCTCAAGCTTCCATACTTCACCGCCGGGGCCTCTGCCGTATGAAGGCGGGTCCATAATGATAATATCATACTTGTTGCCTCGTCTGATTTCGCGCTGTACAAACTTGATACAGTCGTCAACAATCCATCTTACGCTTCTGTCAGAAAGCTCTGATGTAACGGCGTTTTCCTTTGCCCAGGCTGTCATGCCCTTTGAAGCGTCAACGTGCACTACGTGGGCATTTTCGGAAAGACAAGCTATTGTTGCACCGCCCGTATAAGCGAAAAGGTTAAGCACCTTTACGGGTCTGCCTGCGTTTCTGATAAGCTCTCTTGTATAGTCCCAGTTAACTGCCTGCTCAGGGAAAAGACCT
>JAFOXT010000255.1 GCA_017425745.1 Clostridia bacterium
AAAAACTGCAGTGGGTAGCGGTGAATACAGCTTTGAAGAAAGAATGGGCTGCGGCTTTGGTGCTTGTATGGGTTGCAGCTGCAAAACAAAGTACGGCAACAAACGAATCTGCAAAGATGGCCCCGTACTCAAGAGGGAGGAGATTATATGGTAAACACAAAAGTAAATCTCTGCGGCTTAGAGCTTGATAATCCCATTATTCCCGCAAGCGGTACCTTCGGCTTCGGATATGAATTTGCTGAGCTTTACGACATCAACTGTCTCGGCACCTTCTCTTTCAAGGGTACAACACTTGAACCGAGATTCGGTAATCCCACACCGAGAATTGCTGAATGTACAAGCGGTATGATTAACTCCGTCGGACTTCAGAATCCCGGTGTACACGATGTAATTGCTAAAGAGCTTCCCAAGCTTAAGGAAGTTTTCGATAAAAAAGTAATCGCTAACGTTGGCGGCTTCAGTGTGGAGGAATATGTTGAATGCTGTAAGCTTCTTGATAAAGAAGAACAGGTTGGTATTCTTGAAATCAATATCAGCTGTCCTAACGTACACGCAGGCGGTACAAACTTCGGTACTTCACCCGAAGGTGCAAAGGAAGTAATCAAAGCGGTTAAGGCTGTTACAACAAAGCCCGTAATTGCAAAGCTCACTCCCAATGTAACAGACATTACAGAAATTGCCGTAGCTTGTGAAGAAGCAGGCGCAGACGGCATCAGCCTTATAAACACTCTCTTCGGTATGAGAATTGACCTTAAGAGCAAAAAGCCCGTAATTGCAAACAAAATGGGCGGTTTCTCAGGTCCTGCAATTTTCCCTGTTGCTCTCAGAGCTGTTTATCAGGTATATGATAAGGTAAAAATCCCCATTATAGGTATCGGCGGTGTTACAACTGCTAAGGATGTAATTGAAATGATGCTTGCAGGTGCAACTGCTGTTCAGGTAGGTGCTGCAAACCTCGTTAATCCTTATGCTTGCCGTGACATTATCAACGATCTTCCTATGATGATGGAAAAATATAATATCAAAGATTTAAATGAAATTATCGGAGGTGCTCACTGATGGGTAGAGACGTTATTATCGCTTGTGACTTCAGCAGCAAGGAAGACGTAATGAGCTTTCTTGACAAGTTTACAGGCAGAAAACCTTTTGTTAAAATCGGTATGGAGCTTTTCTATGCAGAAGGTCCGTCAATCGTAAAGGAAATCAAGGCAAGAGGTCATAAGATTTTCCTTGACCTTAAGCTTCACGACATTCCTAACACAGTAAAAAAATCAATGTCAGTTCTTTCAAATCTCGATGTAGATATCTGCAACCTTCACGCTGCAGGTACAAAGAGAATGATGGAAGCTGCTCTTGAAGGTCTTACAAGAGCTGACGGCACAAGACCTCTTCTTATTGCCGTAACACAGCTTACTTCAACTGACCAGGAAAGCATGGAAAACGACCTTCTTATCAAAGAGCCTATCGACAAGGTTGTAATGCACTACGCTAAGAACGCTGCTGATGCAGGTCTTGACGGTGTTGTATGCTCACCCCTTGAAGCTCAGAAGGTACACGAAACCTGCGGTAAGGATTTCCTTACAATCACTCCCGGTGTACGTTTTGCAGACGGAGATATCGGCGATCAGAAGAGAGTTATGACTCCCGCTGAAGCTAACAGAACCGGTTCAGACTACATCGTTGTAGGCAGACCTATTACTGCTGCAGAGGATCCCGTTGCTGCATATGAAAGATGCATGGCTGAATTCGTAGGTTAATTAAAACAAGTAATAAAAACAGAAAGGATAGATTATCATGGAAAAACTTATTGCAAAAGATTTACTTTCAATTTCGGCGGTATTTCTCCGTCCTGAACAGCCCTTCACATGGGCAAGCGGCATCAAAAGCCCTATTTACTGCGACAACAGACTTACTCTTACATCACCCACAGTAAGAAACGATGTAGAAACAGGTCTTGCTAAAACAATTCTCAAATACTATCCTGACTGTGAGGTTATTATGGGTACTTCAACTGCAGGTATCGCTCACGCAGCTATCGTTGCTCATATCCTCGGTCTTCCTATGGGTTATGTTCGTTCAGGTCACAAGGACCACGGCAGAGGCAATCAGATTGAAGGCAAGCTTGAAAAGGGACAGAAGGTAGTTGTTGTTGAAGACCTTATTTCAACTGCAGGCAGCTGCATTGAAGTTGTTGAAGTTCTTCGTGAAGCAGGCGCTGAAGTTCTCGGTATCGCAAGCATCTTCACATACGGTATGAAGAAGGGCCTTGACAGACTTGCTGCTGCAAACGTAATCAACTACAGCCTTTCAAACCTTGACGCAGTTGCTGAAGTTGCTGCTGAAGAAGGCTACATCAAGAAGGAAGACATTGCACGTCTTCTTAAGTTCAGAGACAACCCCTCAGACGAAAGCTGGATCGGAGGCAACGCATGAGAAGTCTCATAAATATTCTCGACCTTACTGTTGAAGAAATTGATGAATTGCTTGCTGTAGCTGAAGATATTATTGCAAACCGCAGTAAGTACAGCGAAATCTGCCACGGCAAAAAGCTTGCAACACTTTTCTTTGAGCCTTCAACAAGAACAAGACTCAGCTTTGAGGCTGCTATGATGGAGCTTGGCGGTAATGTGCTCGGCTTTTCAGAAGCACAGTCCTCATCAGCTTCAAAGGGCGAAACAGTTGCTGACACAACAAGAGTAGTAAGCTGCTATGCAGATATTATTGCTATGCGTCATCCTAAGGAGGGTGCACCTCTTGTTGCTTCAATGTATTCAAGTGTACCTGTAATCAATGCAGGTGACGGCGGTCACAACCACCCCACACAGACACTTACTGACCTTCTCACAATCAAGAGAAAAAAAGGTAAGCTTTCCGATTTCACAATCGGCTTCTGCGGCGACCTTAAGTTCGGCAGAACTGTTCATTCACTTATTCAGGCTCTTTCACGTTACACAGGTATCAAAATTGTTCTCATTTCACCTGATGAGCTTAAGCTTCCTTCATATATCAAGAACGATGTGCTTAAGAAGAACAATATTGAATATGTACAGACAGACAGCCTTGAAAAGGTTCTTCCCGACCTTGACGTTCTCTATATGACAAGAGTTCAGAAGGAACGCTTCCTCAGCGAAGAAGAATACATAAGACTCCGCGACAGCTATATCCTTACAAAGGCAAAGCTTAAGAATGCAAAGGAAGACCTTTCAATTCTTCATCCGCTGCCCAGAGTAAATGAAATTTCAACCGATGTTGATGAAGACAGCAGAGCTTGTTATTTTGAGCAGGCACTTAACGGCAAGTTTGTGAGAATGGCACCTATTCTCAAGCTTCTTGAAATTACAGTAGACTGAAAGGAAGGTTAAACTATGCATATAGATTCAATTAAAGAGGGCATTGTCCTCGACCATATCACTGCAGGCAAAGCAATGACAATTTATAACCTTCTCGGTCTTGATAAGCTTGAATGTACAGTTGCAATAATCAAGAACGTTCCCAGTAAAAAGGTTGGCAAAAAGGATATTATCAAAATCGACAGCAATTTCGACGTGAATCTTGAAGTTCTCGGTTATGTTGATCCCGGTATCACAATTGATATTATCCACGACAGTAAGCTTGTTGAAAAGAAGCACGTTGATCTTCCCGATACTCTTCACGGAGTAATCAGATGTAAGAATCCCCGTTGCATAACCTCAGCTGAATCAAATCTGGAGCAGGTTTTCACACTTACTGACAGAGAAAACAAGGTTTACCGCTGCATTTACTGTGAAGCAAAGGCATAAATGTAAAAAATTTCTTTCGGGCAACACCATTGTTGCCCGATTTTTTTATCTGAAAATATTGTAAACTAAAAAGGTTTATTGTATAATTATTTTAATTATATCTGTAACCTTAGTAACCTGAAGGAGGGGATACTGTTGAGAAAAAATTCCTTTGATTGGTTCAGACTTGACAATGCTGCAAAAATCTTTCCCGGTCAGAACAGTAATACATGGTCAAATATTTACCGTATATCTGTAAGACTCACAGAGGAAGTTGATAAGGATACTCTGCAGACTGCTCTTGAAGCAACTCTCAGACGTATACCGTCATTTAATGTAAGAATAAGAAAGGGCTTTTTCTGGCATTATTTTGAGCGCAATCCCAACACTCCTGCAGTCTTACCTGATATTAAAAATCCCTGCTACAGAATAAAATTCAAGGAAAACGACGGTTTTCTTTTCAGGGTATATTACCGTGGCAGAAACATTTCTGTTGATGTTTATCACGCACTTTGTGACGGTTACGGAGCAGCAGTATTTCTTTCGACCTTAACAGGCGAATATCTTCGTCTTAAAGGTAAGGATGTTCATTATAACGATTTTGTGCTTGATATAAATGAAAAGCCTAAAAAAGAAGAAATTGAGGATGCTTATCTCAAATATGCTTCATCAAAGGTAACATTCAAAAGAGGCGACAAGTTTGTTTACCATGCAGTCGGCACAAAGGTGCCGAGACATATGAACAACTTTACCTCAGGTGAAATGTCATTTAAGGAGCTTCACTCAATTTCAAAATCCTACGGTGTTACGGTAACTGAGCTTCTTGCTACTCTGCTTCTTGATATACACTATCAGAAGCAGAAGAGAGAGCAGAAAAAACAAAAAGAGGTCTGCATCCAGATTCCTGTTAACCTAAGAAAGGCTTTTCCCTCAAAAACTCTTCGCAATTTCGTGCTTTGCCTCAGAGTAAAAATCGACCCGAATTACGGAGAATACACTTTTGAAGAGCTGCTCAGAACAGTTTCGCTACAATTAAGACTTGCCAACGACCCGAAGATTATTAATTCAATGATGACGCAGAATCTTAAGCTTGAACGCAACCCGGTTATGAAATTTCTGCCCTTACCTGTGAAGGATCTTGGCATTGCAATTTCCTTTATTATAACCGGCGAACAGACAACAACAAGTCTGCTTTCAAATGTGGGTCCCGTACCTCTGCCTGAGGGTGTAAGCGAAAATGTTGAAAAGCTTACTCTCTTCACCGGTGCAGGAAAGCTTAACGGTGCAAGATGCGGTGTTATTTCTCACGAAGATAAAATGGTTTTCACTTTTTCAAACTGCTATGAAGATAGAGATATTGAGCGTGAGTTTTACACAAGACTTGTTAAAATGGGCGTTCATGTAAAAATTGAAAGTAACAGAGAATAATGGCTTCAGCCTGAAGGAGAAATTAAAATGTCATACTGTGTAAACTGTGGAGTTGAGCTTGACAGCGCAGCAAAAAAGTGTGCCCTTTGCGAAACTCCAGTAATAAATCCGAATATAAAAAATGAAGAAAAACAGGAGCCCGTTTTTTCAGACGAAGCTTTTGAAATTCCCGAAGGCAAAAAGAAAAAGTTTTTTGCTTCGCTTGCAACAACAATAATTGCTATTCCACAGATTGTTTGTCTTCTTATAAATCTGTTTATTTATAAAGGAAACTGGTGGTCGCTTCACGTTGTAGGTGCAGGCTGTCTTGTGTGGGTAATTTTTGTTCTTCCTTTCTTTCTCAAAAAAATGCGTGCATATCTTATGTGGGCATTTGACACTCTTGCAGTTGCAATTCATACGCTTATTGTAATGACTCTTACCGGCACATTAAGCTATTATCTCAAGGGTGCTTTACCGATAATTCTGCTTCATTCAGCTCTGGTGCTTACTTATTTAATCTGGGTAAGAGCAGGAAAACGCCATTGGGTGCTTAAAATACTGTTTATTGTATCAGAAACAGCAATAAGTCTTCTTGGTGTCGGCAGCGTACTTTCATTCCTTTGCTCAGTTAAATATGCCTTTGAGCTTGGTCTTATCGGCTTTGCGTCGCTTATTGCAATTGTCGGATTCCTTATTTATTGCTACTCAAGTAAAACTATCAGAAAATGGCTTTCAAAAAGACTTTTTGTATAATTTTTAACCCTTCGGAGGATTACCCTTGGATAAAAAATCGGTATTAAAAGAATATTTCGGTTACTTCACCTTCAGAGAAGGTCAGGAAGAGCTGATTGATGCAATTCTTCAGAATAAAGATGCCCTTGGAATTATGCCGACAGGTGCAGGTAAATCTGTTTGCTTTCAGGTGCCTGCTTTGATTTTTCCCGGTGTTACAATTGTTGTTTCACCCCTCGTTTCTCTTATGAAGGATCAGGTGAATTCACTTTTGCAATGCGGAATCAAAGCAGCATTCATCAATGCAACCCTTACAGAAAAACAGCACGAGCTTGTTATGGAAAGAGCTGCAAGGGGCGCTTATAAAATCATTTATGTAGCTCCTGAAAGATTACAGAACAAGGAGTTTATTTCCCTTTGCGGTAAAATGGATATTTCAATGGTCTGCGTTGATGAGGCCCACTGTGTTTCGCATTGGGGTCACGATTTCAGACCAAGCTATCTTAATATCAAAAGCTTTATTGAATCTCTGTCAAAAAGACCTGTTGTGGCTGCTTTTACAGCAACGGCAACCAAACGTGTAAGAGAAGACGTAGCCGAGCTTATCGGGCTTCAGGAGCCCTTTGAAGTGGTTACGGGCTTCGACAGACCAAACCTTTATTTTGAAGTAATAAAGCCAAAGAATAAATATGTTGCATTAAGAAGATATCTTGATTTATATTCAGGCAGAAACGGAATTGTTTACTGCGCTTCAAGAAGAAATACCGATGAGCTTTACGAAAAGCTTTCTGAGGAGGGCTACAGCGTAACCAAGTATCACGCAGGTCTTCCTAAATCGGAAAGAGATTTTAATCAGGAGCTTTTTATAAACGATAAAAAAGAGGTTATTATTGCAACTAACGCCTTCGGAATGGGTATTGATAAATCTAACGTTTCTTTTATCGTACACTATAATATGCCCGGTGATATAGAAAGCTATTATCAGGAGGCGGGCAGGGCAGGACGCGACGGAAGTGATGCAGACTGTGTTCTTCTTTTCAGCCCGTCAGATATACGACTGCAGAAATTTTTCATTGAAAATCCTGATGATAACAGTGAAATGAGCGACCGAGAAAAAGAAGAAATCCGTGCGCTGAGACTTGAAAAGCTTAACAAAATGGTGTATTACTCCACAAATGCACCCTGTCTTCGCAATTATATGCTCTCTTATTTCGGTGAAAGACCCAAGGGAAGATGTCAGAATTGTTCAGGCTGTAACGGCAGCGGCACAAGCGTTGATATAACCCTTGAAGCACAGAAAATTTTCTCCTGCATAAAGAGAGTTAAGGAAAAAGAAAACAAGGAAGTTATTGTTGACATTCTTAAAGGCAACAGTACGGATTATATTGTAAAAAACAAGCTTGATAAAATAAAAACCTTCGGCACAATGAGTGATGTTGCCGAAAGTCAGATTGAAAAGCACATCAGATATTTTCTCGACCATTCATTTATCAGCGAAAATCCAAAGGGTAACCTTAAGGTCGAGGACAAAGCACATGCAGTGCTGTTCAAAAACAAGCGTCTCAGAAGATTTCTTGAGAAAACCGATAAATATAAAACAGCAGAAAATCCCGCTTCTGAGGTTGATCTCCGACTTCTTACCAAGCTTAAAATTCTGCGTAAAGACCTTGCCACAAAAGGCAGTGTACCGGCGTTTATTATCTTTACGGATGCAACGCTTATTGCGATTGCAACAATCAAGCCAACCAATAAGCAGGAGTTTTTAAAAATTGCAGGTGTTTCCGAACGTAAATTCGATAAATACGGCCCTGTTTTTGTTAAACTCATTTGTGAACACTGCAACAAAACTGTTGAAATAAGTAAATAATAGTGATATAATTAATAATTATTTTTAAAAGAAAGGATTGAGATTATGAGCCGTAAAAAGTGGCGCGTTTCAGCGCTTGATAAAGAGCTTGCTTCGGATATTGCCGAGGAATATGATATTGATCCTTTCTGCAGTCTTCTGCTTGTTTCAAGAGGAATAACAGACGACAGTGAAATTTTCGATTTCTTTTCCAAGGAATGCAGGTTGAACAGCCCCTTTGAAATTAAAGATATGGATAAGGCTGCTGCAAGAATCAGAAAAGCAATTGATGAAAAAGAAAAAATTCTTATTTACGGCGACTATGATGCTGACGG
>JAFOXT010000256.1 GCA_017425745.1 Clostridia bacterium
ACATTCCAAAAATAAAGGAATATATTATAGTTGTACAGAAAATGTACTGATTAATATGCGTTTCTCTATATTATGTTCTAATTCTCTCTTCAAACGAAAGACGGCTGCTTCGGCAGTCGTTTTTCGTTATATATACCGCCTGAGTGGAATAAGTGCTTATTTGATTAAGCTCTTCTTTTTTTATCATTCCAAGCTTTATGGGTTCAACTGAAGATTCTTCACTTTGCTCAGAATGATACCTCAGGGCTTCGTCAGTAACACAATCGGAGCGAAGCGACCCTTAACTCCACACTCCACTCCTCACACTTCACACTAAAAAGTCCCTTTTCGTCAGCAATTTTGCACGTTGAATTCTGCATTTTGCATTTTTAACACCTTTCCTCGTGTTTACACTGCTTTAAAAGGGTAAAAGAGCAAAGCGATGAAGCCCATATTTCGTGCCGCAAACCCTTATAAACACTACATTTAGAGGCACTTTGTGAACAAAATAAAAATCTCTGTTTTGTACAAGTTTTTTTGCAAAATATTGTTGACTTTTACAAAAGAGTATGGTATCATATCCTAGCGTGTGAAATGGGTTTGGGTATAACTCTGTCCTCACACATGATAAACGATATGCGATGATGCGGGAGGTGGCTGTCCTTCGAGGCAGGAAATTTCCGCGGAGTATGTCCGATTTAAAACCGGGCGATCTATATCACTTTTCTCGACTGTTTCTTGCGTTAAGTGTCAGTCGGCCTGCGGGAGAAGTATGCTCCTGAGCCGTCAAGGACTTAAACAGTCACGAGGGGTGAACTGTGCTTTTTCGAAAGCTGTGACCGGAAATATGCGTTTCCGGTTTTTTTAAGAAACCGGTTGCAAACACCCGGAAAGGTATTCGAAAAGCGACGCCCTACTAATTCTTATTAGGAGGCAAACAAAATGGCAGTAAAGGAAAAGATCCGTATCAGACTTAAGGGTTACGACCACAACCTTGTTGACAAGGCAGCGGAAATGATCGTTGAAGCAGCTAAGCGTACAAATGCTACTGTATCAGGTCCTATTCCTCTTCCCACAGAAAAGGAAGTTGTTACAATCCTTCGCGCTGTTCATAAGTATAAGGACAGCCGTGAACAGTTTGAACAGAGAACTCACAAGAGACTCATCGACATTATCAGACCTACACCCAAGACCGTAGAGGCTCTGACAAATCTCGAAATTCCGGCAAGCGTTGAAATCGAAATCAAGAGATAAAAGCTGATTTCTATACCCGATTCAAACAGACGGAACACCAGGTCAAGTTGCCGCAGGGGCAACCAATAACCATCAGGAGGTAAAACAAAATGAAAAAAGGTCTTATCGGCAGAAAAGTCGGCATGACACAGATCTTCGACGAAAAGGGTAACGTAATCCCTGTAACAGTCGTAGAACTCGGTCCTTGCACAGTAACACAGAAGAAGACAGTTGAAAACGACGGCTACAACGCTGTTCAGCTTGGCTTCGAAGACAAGAAGGTTACAAGAACAAACAAGCCTATGAAGGGTCACTTTGACAAGGCAAACGTTGCTCCGAAGAAGGTTCTTAAGGAATTCAGACTCGAAGACGACAGCGCTATCAACGTAGGCGACATCCTTAAGGCAGACATCTTTGCAGCTGGCGAAAAGGTAGACGTAGTTGGCACAAGCAAGGGTAAGGGCACAGCAGGTGCTATCAAGAGATGGAACTTCTCAAGACTTAAGGAAACTCACGGTACAGGTCCTGTTGCAAGACATGCCGGTTCACTCGGTGCTTGCTCCGATCCCTCAAGAGTATTCAAGGGAAAGAAACTCGCAGGTCACCTCGGTGCAGAAAGAGTTACAATTCAGAATTTGGACGTTGTTAAGGTTGATGCAGAAAACAACCTCATCGCTATCAAGGGCGCAATCCCCGGTCCCAAGAAGGGCATCGTAATGGTAGTAAACAGCGTTAAGAAAGCGTAAGAAAGGAGTTGCTCTAAATGCCTAACGTATCAGTATTCGACGTAAACGGAAAGAAAGTTTCAGACCTTATGCTCGCTGACGGCATCTTCGGTATCGAACCCAACACATCAGCAATGCATCTCGTAGTTGTAAACTATCTTGCAAATCAGCGTCAGGGCACACAGTCAACCCTGACACGCTCAGAAGTAAGCGGCGGCGGCAAGAAGCCCTGGAGACAGAAGGGAACCGGTCGTGCAAGACAGGGTTCAACAAGAGCTCCCCAGTGGTACCACGGCGGTATCGCTCACGGTCCCAAGCCCCGTTCATACGGCTTCTCAGTAAACAAGAAGGTAAGAAGACTCGCTATGAAGTCTGCTCTTTCTTCAAAGGTTGCTGCAAACGAAATGATCGTTCTCGATTCACTTTCACTTGAAGCAATCAAGACAAAGGAAATCGTTAAGGTTCTTTCAAACCTCGAAACAGGCAAGAAGACACTTATCGTTCTTCCCGAAAAGAATGACATCATCTACAGAAGTGCTAGAAACATTGCTGGTGTTAAGACAACACTTGTAAGCACTCTCAACGTATATGATATCCTTAACTGCAACAGCATCGTTGTTCTCAAGGACGCAGTTGCTAAAATCGAGGAGGTATATGCATAATGGCAAAGTTATCACATGACATCATCCTCAAGCCCATCATCACAGAAGAATCAATGATGGGTACAGCGTACAAGAAGTACACCTTCAAGGTTGCTAAGGACGCTAACAAGGCAGAAATTGCTAAGGCAGTTGAAGAAGTATTCGGCGTTAAGGTTCAGAAGGTTAACACAATGAACTGCAAGGGCCACCTCAGAAGATACGGCCGTTTCGAAGGCTACACAGCTTCATGGAAAAAGGCTATCGTAACTCTTACAGAGGACAGCGACACAATCGACTTCTTCGATGGTCTTCTTTAATCCTTAACCGCTAAGCGGAAAGCGATTAAAAGCCTATACTATTATATATAGTAAAAAAATCAAAACAAACCATTCAAATCCGATGGCAATGTATGGAGGTTCTGACAGTCCTCCGCTAAACCAGTTAGGAGTGTGAACAAAATGTCAATTCGTGTATTAAAGCCTGTAACAAACGGCACACGTAATATGTCAGTTACAGACTATTCCGCTCTTTCAAAGTGCGGTCCCGAGAGAAGCCTTCTTGCTCCTCTCAACAAGAAAAGCGGTCGTAACAGCTACGGTCGTATCACCGTTCGTCACAGAGGCGGCGGAAACAGAAGAAAGTATCGTATTATCGACTTCAAGAGAGATAAGTTCGATGTAAAGGCAACAGTTGCCACACTTGAGTACGATCCCAACAGATCAGCTCACATCGCTCTTCTTCAGTACGAAGACGGCGAGAAGAGATACATCATCGCTCCCCAGGGCCTTAAGGTTGGCGATATCGTTGAAGCAGGTCCTTCAGCTGATATCAAAGTGGGTAACGCTCTTCCTCTTGTAAACATCCCCACCGGTACAGTTGTACACAACGTAGAACTCTATCCCGGCAGAGGCGGTCAGCTTGCAAGAGCAGCAGGTAACTCAGCTCAGCTTATGGCTAAGGAAGGCGGCTACGCTCTTCTCAGACTTCCCTCAGGCGAACTTCGTAAGGTTCCTGAAGCTTGCATGGCAACAGTTGGTGTTGTTGGCAACGAGGACCACGAAAACGTTAAGATCGGTAAGGCAGGTCGTACACGTCACATGGGTATCAGACCTACTGTCCGCGGTTCAGTTATGAACCCCTGCGATCACCCCCACGGTGGTGGTGAAGGTAAGTCACCCATCGGTCGTCCCGGTCCTGTTACACCTTGGGGCAAGCCTGCTCTCGGCTACAAGACTCGCGCTAAGAAGAATCGTTCAGACAAGCTTATTGTTAAGCGTCGTAACGACAAATAAGGTCGATGAAAGGAGCTAAGAATAATGAGCAGAAGCACTAA
>JAFOXT010000032.1 GCA_017425745.1 Clostridia bacterium
GTACTGATTTTTCCGTCGTAAAGCATATATTTCTTTCTTACCGAAAGAGGTGAAAGATTTGGCATTACAACATTACCGCCCGAAAGAATACCCTTTTCTCTGCCCATAGGGTCAATTGTGCCGAGAGCCGTTGTAGAGGGCAAAAGAATATTTGGCTTCATAAGTCTGACTATGGAAAGAAGATAGCAGGTAAGCTCGCAGGAGCCTGCCCTTTCATCTTTAAAGGCAGTATCCTTATGTGGAATAAATGGGCCTATGCCACACATTTCCGGTGAAAACTCCTCAATAAATTTAAGGTCCTTAGCAAGATGCTCTGTGGTCTGATAGGGTGACTCCACCATAAATCCACAGCCCGTCTGAAAACCGATTTCCTTGAGATTACGAAGGCATTCCATTCTGTTTTGGAAGGAAAGATTTTCCGGGTGCAACTTTTCGTAATGCTCTTTGTCTGCTGTTTCGTGTCTTAAAAGGTAACGGTCGGCGCCTGCTTCAAAAAGCTTTCTGTAGCTTTCTTTACTTCTCTCACCGAGAGAAAGAGTCACCGCACAGTCGGGGTAGCTTTCTTTGATTTTTCTTATGATACTGCACATTGCTTCATCAGTAAAAAAGCCGTCCTCACCGCCCTGCATTACAAAGGTGCGAAAGCCTGAATTATAGCCCTCCTTACAGCACTCGAGAATATCCTCCTCAGAAAGTCTGTACCGCTGGCAGTTTCTGTTACTTTTTCTTATTCCGCAGTAGTGACAGTCGTTTTTACAGATATTGCTGATTTCAATAAGGCCTCTTATAAAAACCTTGTTGCCGTAAACACTGCGTCTTGCCTTATCTGCCTTTTCTTTGAGAAGCTCTCTGCTTTCTTCGTCACGGTTATCTATAAGATACTGATATTCCGAAAGTGAAAGAGATTTTTCACTTTCAAGCTTTTCAATAAGTGTCCTCATTTTTTCATTCATCACTCATCACCGCCGAATATGCAGTTTTTACGCTGACACCCTTAAGCTTTCCTATTTTACCCGACAAGGCTGCGATAGTGTCCTGAGGTGCATCAATTGCAACGCTTATAATGTTTATGCCCCTTTGTCTGTAGGGAATGCCCATTCTGCCGATAATAAACTCACCGTAAGAGTGAAGCACTGCATTAAGCTCTGCTGTCATTTCACTGTTTTCTACAATAATACTCATTACCGCTACTCTTGTATTCATTGAATCACCACCTGAAAAGAAAAATCCGCACCCTCGTAAAAGGGTGCGGCAATAGTGTATAGATATAGTTATCCTGTTAAATTTTAAGCCGTCACCTTTCACTCAGAAAATTCTTTATGTCAGGATATGGTTTTATTATATACTATTTCAGTAGGAAATGCAAGAGGTGTAAAAATTATTTTATTCCTAAAATGTAATCGGCAGAAACTCCGTACAATTTGCAAAGCTTTATAATCTGCCTCACAGGAATTTCATTTATGCCCGTTTCATAACGCGAATAAACCTGCTGCGTTGTGCCAAGATACTCAGCAATCTCTTTTTGCGATAAATCTCTGTCTTCACGCAAAGCTTTCAAA
>JAFOXT010000033.1 GCA_017425745.1 Clostridia bacterium
TACTCGTGACCCGAGAATGAAGGAAAGAAAGAAGTACGGTCTCAAAGGCGCTCGTCGTGCTCCCCAGTTCTCAAAGAGATAATTTATCCCGAATGGGATTTGCGCAAGAACAGTCTCCACAAACGTGGGGGCTGTTTTTTTGAATGCAAAATGCAAAATTCAAAATGCAAAATGGCAGTGTTTATTTTTTGCTTCCATTGTGATATAATTGCGGTGAGGTGATTTTATGCTGGAAAAAATGGCTGAATTCTTTGAAGCCCGACTTCATATGTACGATGAGCATATGCTGAATGACATTGAGGGTGCGGATCTTTTTTATCCGTTCACCGCTGAATGTCTGCCGAAGGAAAACGGAGCTTACGTGCTTGATTTAGGTTGCGGAACAGGGCTTGAGCTTGAGGAGTATTTCAAAATAAATCCTACTGTAAAGATAACAGGCATTGACCTTTCAGAGGGTATGCTGAATGCTCTCAAGGAAAAGTTTACCGATAAAGAAATCACTTTAATTCAGGGTTCATATTTCGATGTACCCTTCGGTGAAAGCAAGTTTGATGCGGCTGTGTCCGTGGAATCTCTTCATCACTTCACAAAAACGGCAAAGCTACCGCTTTATAAAAAGCTCTGTGCTTCTCTAAAAGATGGCGGTTATTTTGTCCTGACGGACTACTTTGCTCCCGATGATGAATACGAACGCTTTTATCAGAATGAGCTTATCCGCCTTGAAGCTGAGCAGGGGATAACCGACAGTGAGTTTTATCATTACGACACACCACTTACTGTCGCTCACGAAACTGAGGCACTGCTTGAAGCAGGCTTTGCTTCGGTAGAAATTCTTCACTCGTGGGAGAATACATACACAATCAAAGCAGTAAAGTAAAGCATAATTTTGAAAACAGTCCGCACAGAAGTGTGGGCTGTTTTTTTGTGAAAGAAAAGTGAAATTTCCATTTTATGCCAATTTTTTCATAAACAATACACTTTCGGGCAATAGTATTACCGACAGATGATGCATGAAAATCAGGAACGCTTCAGCATTATCCCTTAAAATTTAATATACTGAAAAAGTAAATCTTAAGCCGTAACAGTTTACTTTCCTTTTTGATTGTGCTACAATGTGTTATGTATGTGAAAAGGAAAGGAACGATGAAAATTGGCAGAAAAAAAGCGAATTATCTGGATTGACCAGCTGAGAGGACTTGCGTTTTACACAGTTATTCTCGGTCATATGTCCATAGGAAAAGGCCTTAAAAACTGGATGTATTCTTTCCATATGCCCTTGTTCTTTATGATTTCGGGGCTTAATCTTAACGTTGAAAGAATTTACAAAACAAGCTTTAAGGATTTCACCTTGCGTCTTGCAAAAAAGATGCTTGTGCCTTATCTTTGGCTTCAGATGCTCAGCTTTGTGCTGAGATACGCAGTGTCTCTTCTGAATCATAAGCCTGTACCCGTCAGGGATTACCTTATTGGTATAATAGTCGGTAACAACAATATTATCGGAGCACCGTCAAATCCTCTTTATTACGTTCTGCTTCTGTTTCTGGCGCAGGTTGGTCTGTGGTTTGTAATTCGTATTGCAAAGGCTGATAAAGGGCTTATAGGCGTAATTCTCAGCGTTTTATCCCTTGGCAGTGTATGTCTGCAGAGAATTGATATTCCCTGGCATGTTAATGTTGTGCCCACAGCTATGCTTCTTATTTTCATCGGCAGACTTCTTATGGATGCTTACCTTCCTTTAAGCGAAAAGCTTCAGAAAATGAACAGAGGACTTTACTTTGGTATCTGTGCAGTCCTTCTTGGTGCGGGTTATGTACTCAGCCGTTACAACGGCAGAATTTCTATCCACGGCAACTATTACGGTAAGGAATTTGTGATTTTCCTTGTGTGTGCAGTAGCTTCAAGTGTGGCGATTGCAATGCTTGTAATGCTTCTTCCCGAAAGCAAGGCACTTACCTTTATCGGTGCAAATACCTTCTTCTATATGGGTATTCATAAGCCGTTGCTTCTCTTGTTTGAAGCTGTTGCAGGTAAATATGATGATCATCCTGTTTTCCTTATTGTGGGTTCCCTTGTATGCTTCTTCGGACTTATTCCCGTTGCGTGGTTCTTCAGCAAGTTTATGCCCTACACCTGCGGAAACAATATCAGAGAAGAAACTGTTGAAATTAAGATTTTTAAGTATATTGCAGTTGCGGCAAGCGGAATTGTTCCCTATTACGCTTTGGTAGAAAATTACGTTACCGGCAGTGCAGTTAAAATTGCAGTTGCTTTCGCAGCTTTTGCTGTAATTGTGGTTATAACAGAAAGAATTTTCACAAAGCTTTTGCCCTTTATGTTCCTGAAAGAAGAGAGAAGAAAGTAAGAGAATAACAGCTTTCATTTATGCATCATACTTTTTGCTTGGAGAAAAAAGTATGAGTGAAAAAAAGAGAATAGAATGGATTGATACCCTGAAGGGCTTTTCAATGTATACAATCGTGCTGTGCCACGTGAATGTATATACGCCTCTCAGAAACTGGCTTGTTTCCTTCAATATGCCCATTTACTTTATGACAAGCGGTGCAACACTTAACATTGAGAAAGTAAGAAATACACCTTTCAGTCAGTATTTTTCGTCACTTTTTAAAAGGCTGATTGTACCGTATATGTGGCTTCAGATGCTAAGCTTTCTTACAAGATACGCAGTGAATCTTGCTGGAGCTCATAAAGAAGTGCCTGTGCTGAAATATCTGAAAGGTATTCTTGTAGGTAATAACCTTATTGTTGGTGCACCCTCAAACCCGCTTTATTATATCTATATGCTCTTTCTCGCTCAGATTGGTCTGTGGATTATAATAAGAGTGACAAAGGGTAATAA
>JAFOXT010000257.1 GCA_017425745.1 Clostridia bacterium
CCTCACCCTACGGCTACAGAGACCCTGAGATTTCAGGCTTTGGATTTCATGGCGGAACTGACATAGTTAAAAGTGACGGAAGCTCAATAGGAGCTCCCGTTGTGGCTGCTTCTTCGGGCACAGTTATCTATCTTGCAAAAAGCTACAGAGGTTATGGCCATCAGGTGCTTATTGACCACGGCAAGGGAATAACAACAAGATATGCTCATATGCTGCCGGGTTCAATTTTAGTCTTTCAGGGTCAGAGAGTCAGTCAAGGTCAGCAAATTGGAAAAATAGGGTCAACGGGCAATTCTACGGGCCCTCATCTTCACTTTGAAATTATGGTTGACGGAGTAAAAAAGAATCCGACAGATTTTATAAAAAGCAATAAATATTAATAAAACAACTGCCCCTCGACCGCGTTTTGCGACCGAGGGATTATTACATCAGTTAAAGCTTTTTACCCATATTACAAGGGAGCCGTGGTGTGTATTTTCTCTTACGGTGCCTAACATATAATCTGTTACGGGACCGTTTTTTGCCATTTTTGCAAGAATTGCTTCCTGAAGCTCTTCAACAGTCATTTCCTCATAGGGCTTATCGGGCACTGCTACTTTTGGTTTATCCTTCTTTTCCTCTGATGCTTTCAAAGGCGCTGTAGCTTCTTTCTTCACTGTGCTTTCAGCTTCTTCGCTTGACCTTACTTTTACGGTTGCTTTTTCAATTTTTGCCATTTTTACGGGTGCAAAGCTTTTTTGATGAATTTCAATGGGAAGCCAGATTTCACCGCTGTTTGACCCAACAGTTACCTGAATTCTGCCATCTGCGACTACTGCTTTTTCGCCTGACAATGCACCTGTATATTCCTTTGCATCCGATACGGGAAGATTCATAGTGACACTGTTATCGCTGTTATTCACTGTTATTATTACACTTTTTCCGTCAAGTGCTCTCTCGTATGCAAAGTGGGTAGTCTGAAGCTCAAGCATCTTATAGCTGCCGTAGCAAAGCTGAGAAGTGTTCTGTCTTATTCTGCCAAGGGCAGAAATAAGCTCGGTGCAAGGGTTGGTTGCAATGGCCTTTTTATAATCATCATATTTCATTTCAGGTCTTAAGGAGTCATCTGAATGGCGTTCCTTTCTGCCTTCAATACCGAATTCCGAGCCGTAATAAATTGACGGTATACCGGGAAGAGTGTAAAGCATTATATGAACGGGAGCAAAATGCGCCTTGTTGCTCAGCTTTGTATAAATACGCTCCACATCGTGGTTATCAACAAAAGTATAAAGCTTTATTCTGTCCCCTGCCAGATCGCTTACATATTTTATTGTGTGAGCCACTTCAAAATAGTTATGGTCATTGTGAGCAGAATACAGGGCTTTGTGAAGCATATAGTTTGTTACGGAGTGTAAAGTGCCGTCGTTTGCCCACCTTGAATAATTTCCGTGAATAACCTCTCCCATAAGCCAGAAATCGGGCTTAACCTCATTAGCTACCTGACGCAGTGCCTTCATATAATCAAAATCCATAACATCTGCCGCATCAAGGCGCAGACCGTCTATATCAAATTCCTTTACCCAGAAGCGTATTACGTCGCAGATATAGTCCTTTACTGCAGGATTTTTCTGATTCAGCTTTACAAGAAGGTCGTATCCTCCCCAGTTTTCATAGGAAAATTCATCGTTATATGAGTTGTTTCCCCAGAAGTTTACGTTGCAGTACCAATCCTTATAAGCAGAATTTTCTCGGTTTTCTTTAATATCCCTGAAGGCAAAAAAATCTCCGCCCGTATGATTGAACACACCGTCAAGAATCACACGGATACCCTGATTATGACATTCTTCAACAAAATTCCTGAGATCCTCATTTGTACCCAGTCTGCTGTCAAGCTTTTTGTAGTCGGTGGTTTCATAACCGTGCCCTACTGATTCAAAAAGCGGTCCGATATAAAGAGCGTTGCATCCGATTTTTTTAATATGGGAAATCCACGGCAACAGCAAATTGAGTCGGTGTACCGTCTCACTGTAATCATTAATTTTCGGTGCACCTGTCATTCCCAAGGGATATATATGATAAAATACGGCTTCGTCATACCACGCCATATCAATACCTCCTGATAGTTATAGTATATGCTTATTCTGACATAGGTTTACCCTTGTCATTCGGGCTATTATATCACAAAAGAAACTGTTTTACAATGCTGATTTAAGCTGTGGATAAATACAAAAACCGTACAAAGCCTTTTCTGACCTTGTACGGTTTAAACCTATCTTTTAATCGTCGTTGGTTGCAATAATGTCAACGCCGGTATCACAGATGTTGCAGATAAGCACATCACCCATTTTAACCGGGGCGTCAACAATCTCGTTGTTGATAACCTGCATACAGTCAAACATTCTGCCCTTAGGAACGGGCTTTGATGTTTTTACAGGTACAACGGGCAGCTTTCCTCCGCTTACCTTAATTGTTGTTGTGAGCATTCTTACAGGATTTGTACACTCGTCAACTGCGTACTGCTCACCTCTTTTGCAGGTATTACCCTTAACTGAAAGCACCTCGTTTTTCTCGTTAAGCTCAACTGTAAGCATACAACCGATAGGACACGAAACGCAAACCATTTCTTTAATCATACTCTCACACCTCCAGCTTAACTGTTATTTCGTTTCCTGAAAGCCTTGCAATATCCTCAAGCTTTATTGCAACATTTTCCATTTCACCGGGAGCAAGCTTTCTCTTTTTCTTTTTGTAAAGGATTTCATCACCGCAGCTTACAACAACATGGGTATCCTTATAAACATCAGCAACTCTGAAGTATAGCTTTACATCCTTATCTGTTGAACGGTTGATGTTCTGAGGAACAACATATCTTACGCCCTTTTCAGCCTTGATGTGAATATCTCTTCCTACTCTGCTCTTGTTTCTGCCCTTTGAAAGAATATACTTTGCAGCGCCTTCACCTGCAATGTGACTTTCCTCGGTAACATAGTCAACAAGGTCGTGAACCTGAAGAACATTACCGCAGGCAAAAACACCGGGACGGCTTGTTTGTCTGTATTCATCAACAACTGCACCGTTTGTTACGGGGTCTATAATAATACCTGCCATTCGTGTAAGCTCGTTTTCGGGAATAAGACCAACGGACAGAAGAAGTGTATCACATTCAACATATTGCTCGGTGCCGGGAATGGGACGTCTTTTTTCGTCAACCTCGGCAATTGTTACGCCTTCAAGACGCTCAATACCGTGGGTTTTTATAACTGTACAGCTGAGCTTAAGAGGAATACCCATATCATCAAGACACTGTACAATATTTCTTGTAAGACCGCCTGAGTACGGCATAAGCTCGCACACCATTTCAACCTTTGCACCTTCAAGTGTCATTCTTCGTGCCATAATAAGACCGATATCACCCGAGCCGAGAATTACAATTTTCTTGCCGGGCATATAGCCGTCAATGTTTACATACTTCTGTGCCGTACCTGCTGTCATTATACCTGAAGCACGTGAGCCCGGCATATCAAGGGCACCTCTCGGACGTTCACGGCAACCCATAGCAAGAATAATTGCTGTTGTATGAAGCTGCATTACACCGTCTTTATTGTTGGTTGCAACAACCACGTTACCCGGAAGAATATCCG
>JAFOXT010000258.1 GCA_017425745.1 Clostridia bacterium
AAGGCTGCAAACGCTCCCACAATTGTGCTCAATCATTTTCCCATCAGATATCTCCAGGGTACATACAACGGCACTCAGCTTGCAGAGCTTCTTAAGGCATACAATGTAGACTTTTTCCTTCACGGTCATATCCATGACGATCTTGGCGCAGATAATTTCTATAATTGGGGCGGTATCAACTGCATTAACCTTCCCCGTGCAACAGAAACCACACACTATGCACCTGGCGACGGTATAGTTTTTGAAGTTTATGAAAACGAAATCCTTGTAAGAGGCAGAGACTTCATCAAGGGCGAATGGATTGACGGTCTCGAATATACTTACGCAATTACCAGATAAAAAATAATCAGAATATTAAACGGTCGGAACTTTTTGTTCCGACCGTTTTGTCTGTTTACCATTTATTGAAAATGTTTTTGAGTCTTACCTTAAGAGGCATAGGGAAGGTGAAAGCTTTGTCGCCGTTCCAGAGCCAGTCAAGAGTAAAGGTTCTGAAAAGAATGAAGCCGGCAGGACAAGCCTCGTAGAGAATACCGATTTCTCCGTTTTTCATATTTGTAAGAGAAGAGTAGGCATAGAAGTTTTCGTCCTTGCCCGTAACTCCTTCGGTAATAATTTTTCTCTGCTTGAGCCATTTGATTTCAGTGCCGTTGATTTCACCAAGGGTAACCATACCGCCGCGGCGTACTGACTGAGTCTGATAGTTACCTGAGGGGCAGGAGGCAACAATATATCGTTTGCTCTTGTCCATTCCTTCGGGGTAAGAAACTTCGCTGTCGGGAGGAAGAAGGAGGAATGACTTCTGACAGCGTACTGCTGAAAGATGAGTTGCCTTTTGCTTCTGCCAGGTTTCACCGCCGTCAAAGCTTACTGAGAAAGGTGTTTTTGTAAGCTTCTTCTGTCTGCCAAAGCAGAAAACGGTGCCGTCTTCAGTTTCAATAAGCTGAGTTTCATCGATGTTGCGGCTTGTTTTACTTCTCTTCCATGTGTAACCTGCGTCATCACTGTAAACAACATAAGTTTCCTTAAGTGTGTAGATAGGAACAAGAATTCTGCCGTTTTTCTTTTCGTCCTTCTGATTATGAAGAACTGTTGCAACGCCCGGACCTGTGCCGATGAAAATTTCGTTGGCATATTTTACTGAAGCTGAAATATCTGTGGGGTTTTCCCAGGTTCTTCCGCAGTCCTTACTTCTGAGAACAAAAAGGTGAAGAGAGGGGAGAACACTGAGAGGTGCAGGTGATGTTTCTACGCAGTAATAAGCTGATTTAAGGTCACCTTCTTTATCGGGGCCAACCTCACGCTTTGTAACTCTTACAGGATTTTCAAGGTCTAATGCAGGCTTATCTTCGCTGAGATAAACGTTACCTACATAAATATCTGTTGAGTTTTCTTCAGTGGGCATCATAGGAGGATATTTGTCAATGAATTCACCGTCACCAACTGCATAATACATATCACCGAGAGTTTCAAAAGCATTTTCATAGCTGTGATTCTGAGGAAGATAGTACTTTGTTTTCTTGCCGTCGGGAGTATATATCCAGCCCTTTTCTCTTACGGTATAAACCTCGTCCTTGCCTCCGCCTTTACCGTTGCCTACCTTGGTTTTCTTTGTATGTAAGCAAAGATAGTCCTTGCCGTTAATTTTTGTAAAGCCACTGCCGGGTTCAAGCCAGGGCTTGTGCATAATAGCCTTTGATTCGGGGAACATATCCACAATCATAAGCACATCGCCACCCGGATGCTGACAGAGAATGGGGTCAATTGCAAAGGCACTCTTGTAGTCCTTGTCAATCTGAGGAGTTTTTGAAACCGGAAGAGAAAAAACAGTTTTCATATCCCCGAATGTTTTACCGCCATCCTCGCTGATACGCATCATAACCTGAATTCTGCCGAAGTCGCCGCCGCTTTGTGAAAAGTCAGCAAGTGAAATAACTGTTTCATTGCCGTCCTTATCTCTTGCAGAAAGAAGAGAGGGAATACGGTACGCAAGACCGTCAGCTGAGTTTTTAGCCTGTTCTTTGTTGATGGTTGCAGTTTTTTCTGCAACCTTGCCGTAAAATACCTGATAGTAATCTTTAATCATAATTAATCGTCCTTATTTGGAAATAAAAATGTTTTAACACTTTCGGGTGAAAGCACTGTCTTGAGTCTTTCAAGATTATCGTTGATTCTTACTGTAATATCGGGATCCCATTCGCTTGAATCTGCCATTTTAATGCCGATTTCATCAAGAAGAACCTTGCAGTTTTTGACTCTCTTTTTGAATGATTCATAATCTGCATTTTTGGGACTTGTCCAACCTCTTTCGCCAACGGCAATCATTCTCGGGAAGCACATATAGCAAAGTCTGTCGAAATCTTCAACATATTCAGTCCAGATGGGAGTTTCAACACCGAGAACATTCTGTCTGCCTGTAAAGTCAAGCTTTTCAAGATAGGGGTTGTAGTCATAGGTTTTCTTAAGCGGTGTCATTCCGTAAGGATAGTCAAGGTAGTAACGGTAGAATTCCTCAATGATAATTTTACCGCCCTTGTTTGCATAAGCCTCTGAAAGATTTTTTCTGTCCATCCAGTCGCAGATTATAGCTGAATTGTCAAGAAGTCCTGAGTTAAGACTTTCGTTCCAGCAAAGTGCTCTTTTGCCTTTGCTTCTGAGGTAAGCGATAATTTTGTTTACAAAGTAGCCCTGAAGCTCTTCCTCGTTTTTAAGCCCGTGTTGTCTTATAACCTTCTGACACTTTTCACAGTTACACCAACGTGCCTTGGGCGCTTCGTCACCGCCTATGTGGATATAATCAGCAGGGAAAAGCTCCATAACCTCGTCGAGAATGCCGTAGCAGAAGTCGTAAACCTCATCCTTACCTGCACAGAGAATGTTTTTGAAAATGCCACCGGTTGTTTCAAGAGGAATCTGAACACCTCTGCAGGAAAGCTCGGGATAGGAAGATACTACCGCAGTTGTGTGGCCGGGCATATCAATTTCGGGAATAACCTCAATGAAGCGCTCTTTACAGAAAGCAATTACATCACGGATTTCATCCTTGGTGTAGAATCCGCCATACTTTTCCATATTCTTGCTGCCGAAGCCGTGGCATGAACGCCATGAGCCTTTTTCGTTAAGAAGAGGATACTTCTCACTTTCAATTCTCCAGCCCTGGTCGTCACAGAGATGCCAGTGGAAAACATTGAATTTGAAAAGTGCAGCAGCTTCAATGTACTTCTTGATTTCGTCGATAGTCTGCATA
>JAFOXT010000259.1 GCA_017425745.1 Clostridia bacterium
AAGAAGAGCAGCACAGACGGATTCGGCATCCATACCCATTTCTGCAAGAATCTTGGCTACAGCAAGAGGATGGATAATATAAGGCTCACCTGAACGGCGCTTCTGACCCTCGTGGGCATTATAAGCCAGTTCAAAGGCCTTTTGAAGCATCTCTTTGTCTTTGTCTGAAAAATTATCCTTAACATAATCAATAAGCTTTTCAAAATCAAGTCTTACTGCTTCAGGCATCTGTTACTCCCTCCTCTCTCCTGTTGATACTTTTAAGATATTTAAGCAGCTCTGAATCTTCAAGATTAACCTTCTGTTCAGTATCTGCAAGAATTATTTCGTTTCCGCTTTGCTTTACTATACCAAGCTCGCAAAGCACATCAATTGCAGTGAGCACTCTGCAGGCATCGCTACCGTCTGAAGAAAGTCTGTAGCAAAGCACATCGCTGTCATGCTTCCAGCCTTTATTGTTTCTCAGAAATCTGAAAACATCAGCAATATTCTGCCTTGTTGGAGTGATAAACTCAACCTGCTTTTCGCTGAGACTCTCTCTGCGCTTCATTTTTTCATAAAGCCTTACACTTCTCAGATATTTCTCATCGTCAGTGCCCGACATTCTTATATCCTTAACATAAACGCTTACCTTGACCTGACCCATATACTCGTTCTTTTCAAGCTTTACGGCAAGGTCAACGACATCTCCCTCGTTATATGGGAAATCGCTGAGCGTCACACCGAAATAAAGAACTGTTACTGTGGCGTTACCTCTTTTAAGGCTGAGTCTTATATGCTTTCCGCCGCCAATGGGCTGAATTGAAGAAATTGTCATTCCGAAAAGGCCGAACATTGGCTGAGGATTGCCTGCTCCAAAGGGTTCAAGAGATGAAATTACCTGAAGCATATCTGCTGAAATAAATTCAGGTTTAAGTCGGCAGTCAAGGTCAACAGTTGCAAAGGGCATTTCAACAGTTTTTGCATAATCCTGAATAGCCTTTTTGAAAGCAGGAAGATTCTCACTGTCCATACCGAAGCCTGCTGCAAGAGTATGTCCGCCGTAATGGTTGAGAAGATGTGAAGCAGAGCAGATAGCATCGTAAAGAGAGAAGCCTTCTATGCTTCTGCCTGAGCCCTTCGCTTCCTTTCCGTTGTCGGTTATAACAAGACAAGGCTTACCGTATTTCTGTGTAAGTCTTGCGGCAACAATTCCGATTACACCGCCGTGCCAGTTTTCACCGGAGAAAATCAGCACTCTGTCGTAAAGCATTTCAGGATTGCTTCTGATTTGCGCCTCAGCTTCGGCTGAAATAAGCTTTTCAACGTCCTGTCTTGTAGTATTGGAGGAATCAACTGTCTGTGCGCACTCAAGTGCCGCTGCAGCATTTTCGCTTACAAGAAGACGAAAGGCTTCTTCGGCAGAAGTGATTCTTCCGATTGCATTAATTCTTGGCACAAGAGAAAAAGCAACGGTAGAGGCATTTATTTCTTTACCCTCAACACCGGAAATCTGCTTGAGCGCTTTTACACCCGGACGGGTGCTTTTGTTGATAAGCTTAAGTCCGTGCTTTACAATTGCACGGTTTTCACCTGTAAGGGATACAATATCACCGATTGTACCGATAGTTACAAGGTCACTGTATAAATCAAGAAGCTCATCTGTAGTTTTATCTGAAAGTGCACAGATAAGCTTAAAAGCCACACCAACACCTGCCCAAAGCTTGAACTCACTTGGACAGTCATATCTGTGTGGGTCTACA
The DNA here is from genome assembly GCA_017425745.1 of Clostridia bacterium. Classification (GTDB taxonomy): domain Bacteria; phylum Bacillota; class Clostridia; order Oscillospirales; family Acutalibacteraceae; genus UBA6857. Next base: position 1,743 of record JAFOXT010000259.1, read on the forward strand.
ACGGCAACGGCCTGAGGAATTGTCTGTGAGGCCTTATGGTGGTCTGTAATAACAAGGTCCATTCCCAATGCAGAGATGTACTCAGCTTCAGAAAAGGCAGAAATTCCGTTATCAACAGTTACAATAAGCTTTATACCTCTTTCAGAAATCTCCTTTACTGCATCAAGGTTAAGGCCGTAGCCCTCTGAGTTTCTGTCAGGAATATATGTGGAAACATCTGCATTTTCACTTTTAAGATAAAGGTACAAAAGTGCAGTTGATGTAACCCCGTCAGCATCATAGTCGCCGTAAATAAGAATTTTTTCTTTTTCATCAATTGCTTTTCTGATTCTTGCAGCAGCCTTATCCATATCTTTAATTTCAAAGGGGCTGTTAAGCCTGCATTCCTTGGAAAAGAAATCGAAAATTTCACTGTCATCTGTTATTCCTCTTGAAACAAGCAGAAGACTGCAGAAAGGATCAATATCATATTCCTCGGCAATATCCGAAGCAAGCTCTTTATCA
>JAFOXT010000260.1 GCA_017425745.1 Clostridia bacterium
GCAGGAAGCTCACCGCCTGTAAGAACATAGTCACCGACGGAAATTTCTTCGTCAACAATTTCCTCAATAACTCTTTCGTCAACACCCTCATAGTGACCGCAGAGAATTGCAACATTGTCCATTTCTGCAAGCTCTCGCACTTTTTTCTGGGTGAGCACCTTGCCTTGAGGTGACATAAATATAAGGTGGGGCTTTTTGCCGATATCCTCGCAAAGACTCATATAACAGTCGTAAATGGGCTGCACCTGCATAACCATACCCATACCGCCGCCGTAAGGAGTATCATCAACTCTGTGATGCTTGTCAGTGCTGTAATCACGGATTTGTCTGCAGTTGATTTCAACCTTGCCCTCGCTTCGTGCTCTGCCTATTATACTTTCGGAAAGAACAGTTTCGCACATTTCGGGAAAAAGAGTAAGTATATCAATTCTCATCTTCAAAAATACCTTTCAGAGGTCTGATTTTAATTATGCCGGTTTCCACATCTGTAGAAATAACCACGGGAGGAATGGCTGGAATAAGATATTCCTTGCCGTCGTCAGCTTTTATATGCCAAACATCATTGGCACCGGTTTCAGAAACATCACTGAGTATACCGTAGATTTTTTCTTCATTGTCAGCGTCAATAACCTTGCAGTCAATAAGTTCAGCAATAAAGTATTTGCCCTTTGGAAGCTTAGCTTCACTGCGTTTCATATAAATTACCTTGTTTCTGAGCTTTGATGCTTCCTCAATGCTGTCAACACCTTCAATTTTTGCAATTGCCATATGACCGTGAGGTCTGGACGCAATTTTAAAGGGCTTTTCACCCTTGCTGTCATAATAAAGCACCTTGAATTTTTTCAGAAATTCGGGGCTGTCGCACCAGGGCTCAATTCTCACTTCGCCTCTGATACCGTGTGTGCTTGTAATTTTACCGATTTCAAGATATTCTTTAATCATACCAATCACCTTATAAGAAATGGCTGTCTCTTTAAGAAACAGCCAAAGCGTTACGTTTTATGAATTCTTAACAATAAGCTCCTCATCAACGTCCTTGTCCCATAAATGGCAAAGGAAAACATAGAAATAATTCCAGAGGTCTGTAAAAATTGATTCAAGCTCTTTAATAAAATCTGCCATAGTAAATTCCTCCTTTTGAAGCAATTATATACCATTAAGTCCCAAAATTCAATAAGTTTATCAATATTTTTTTGAATTGTCATAAAACTGTAAGGTTATTTTCCCCTTTGGCAGTTTTTATCTTGTTTTTTTGTGGAGCTTATGTTACAATTATTAAAAATATAAAGGAGAGAGATACATATGACAAGACTTACTTTTATCCGTTTTATGACAGCATTTATGATGCTGCCGCTTACACTTTTTAATTTTGTTTTTAACGATTATGCAATTCCTGCTATAAGCAGAGAGGGTGCTTATCTTTTCTGCTATTTTGTAGGTAACGAGGTTAATGAGCAGACAATTCACCTTGCAGTCAGCACAGACGGATATAACTTTGAAGCGCTCAATAACAATGAAGCCGTAATTACTCAGACAAAGGGTACAGGCTGTGTGCGTGACCCGTATATTCTCAAGGGTCCTGATGAAAACGGCAAGGAGTGCTATTTTATTGTTGCAACTGATATGAATGCTCTTGACGGCTGGACCTCAAACCACGCTATTATTACCTGGCGTTCATATGACCTTGTTAACTGGATTGACGAAACCGTAATTGATATGCGTGATTTTGAGGGCTTTGAAACCACAACAAGAGCGTGGGCACCTCAGGCAATCTGGGACGAAGAAAAAGGAATGTATATGGTGTATTGGGCAAACTCCACACTCGAAAACGACACAGCAGGTCACTACTATGCATATACAAAGGACTTCAAGACCTTTGAAACTGAACCTCAGGTGCTTTTCGGCAGATGGAATGAGGTTGACGAAGAAACAGGTGAAGTGAGAAACGTTCAGTGCATTGACGGTGATATTATCTATAATGAAAAGGATGGCTACTACTACCTTTACTTCAAAGAGGATCTTACTCAGAAAATTGCTTATGTAAAGTCAAAGAATCTCACAGGACCTTACAATCAGGATTATACAATCTGCTCACTTAACTGGTGGGGCGTTGAAGGCAGCACGATGTACAGAATCAACGGCACAAATGCGTGGATGATGATTATGGACGAATACAGTGAAGGCACCTTCTTCGGCCAGATGACAAGAGATTTCAATAAATTCAAAAGAGTTCAGCGTTCACGCTACGGTCTTGACCACTTAAGACCCCGCCACGGTTCAGTTGTTTCTATCACCGAGGATGAATATTTCAGAATGGTTGACCATTACGGTGTTCAGAAGATTGA
>JAFOXT010000034.1 GCA_017425745.1 Clostridia bacterium
TGCGTTTCAATGGCTGTTACTGCAATTGCAAACAAGGCAAACGCTGAAAAAGTAAATTCATTCCCTGCTGTGGAATATGAAAATCAGCTTGTTCCGGAGAAGGATGAAAATGGCTTCTGGACCTTTACAACTGACAGAGAATTTAAGGTGCTTCAGCTTACAGACGTACATATCGGTGCCGGTTGGATGAGTAAAAAGACTGATGCTATGGCACTTAATGCAGTTGCTTCTATGGTTAGCGCTGAAAAGCCTGACCTTGTTGTAATTACAGGTGACACAGCTTATCCCGTGCCCTTCCAGGCAGGCACATTCAACAACCTTTCCTCAGCTGAGCTTTTTGCTGCTCTTATGGAAAAGCTTGGTGTTTATTGGGTAATCTGCTTCGGTAACCACGACACAGAGGCTTATAGCTATTATTCAAGAGAAGATATTTCCAAGTTCTACGAGAGAGAAGAATTCAAATACTGTCTTTTTGAATCAGGTGATGAAGCTGTTGACGGCTATGGTAACCAGGTAATCAATGTTAAAAATTCTGACGGCGTAATTACTCAGTCACTTTATATGTTCGACAGCCATTCATACATCAACGGCGACGTTCTCGGCCTCAGATGGCAGTATGATAACATTCACGCAAATCAGATAGAATGGTATAAGAATACAGTAAATGCTCTTAACGAGCAGAACCAGAAGGTTCTTGATAAGCTTGGCAGCAGTGAAAAGTCAGACATCAAGTCAGCTGCATTCTTCCACATTCCTCTTGATGAACAGAGAGAAGCTTGGTACGAATATGCAAACAACGGCTTTGAAGACACTGAAAATGTAAAGCTCGTTTACGGTGTTGCAGGTGAAGGCAGTAAAATTGTATACAGCGGTGTAGGCGAGGATGAGCTTTTTGAAACTATGCTTGAGCTTGGCTCAACAAAGGCTATTTTTGTAGGTCACGACCATTACAACAATTTCTCAGTTGACTATAAGGGAATCAGACTTACTTACGGTATGAGTGTTGACTATCTTGCATATCCCGGTATTTACAAAATCGGTTCACAGCGTGGCTGCACAGTTATTAACTTTGCTCCCGACGGTTCATTTGAGTGCAAATCAGAAAGCTACTATCAGGAAAAATACGAAAGCTTTTATGATAAAGAGTCTGTAGAAATGCAGGAAATCACTCAGGTAGCTCCTCCCTCAGAAAATTAAACAAGAAAAAACAAAATCTCCGCACATCCTTTACGGTGTGCGGAGAATATTTTTTAGCGCAATAAAAATCCCCGGTGCATCAGCATCGGGGAAAGTTTTTTATGCCTGTGTTTCTGAAATAAAGTCAGGTTCGAAGCATGAGCAGGAAACATAGTTTTCTCTGTCATCTGCGTTCTTGAGCTTTTTCTTTTCGATAATCTTTGAAACTGCAAGGTAAATACCTACAACTGCAGCAACAATAGCGGTGATGATTGCAACAACCTTTAAAATCTTTTTGAAAGTTTCCATTATATTACCTCCGTAAGAAATATTTACTGTTTGATTATAACACGACTTTCAATTCAAGTCAACTACTATTTGTGGTTTTTATCAGTAGATTACATCATATTTTGCGATGTGGTTGCATGTAAGGTCAATATCGAAGGGAACCATTGAAAAGGTTCCGTTACCTGTTGCTGTGGGTGCTGAAACAAAATGCTCAAGATAAGTTATACGGTTGTTTTTGTCAAACAGTGCTGTTATGGTTGTTCCGCTGTAAGTAAGCTCATAGCTGTCGATTACCATACCTGCCGTAAACAGTTCATCAAGCTTTATTGTCTGGGTAACAGCCTCGTGATTTTTGGCGGGAGTATAGGTGTCCTGCTTTTCGTCCTTAAGCTTGATAGTGATGGTGTAACCTCCGTCAGCGGTTGCTTTTGCGGTTGCTGAGTAAATAGCAGCATCATTCATCTTAAGATTTTTTCCAAAGGGAGGAATTATATCCTTCGGTGTAAGATTGCCTGAGGGCTCAACACCGTCTTTGAAGGTATAAACCTTTGGAGTTGTTGACATAAACTGTGAAATAAGAGATTCCGTTGTCTGCTTTACAAGAAAACCGCCGGTGATATCGTTAACGGTAATGTTGTATCTGCTTTCTTCGGTAATAGTCATTTTCTTTGTCTTTTTAAGGTTGTTTATGCCTTTTTCATATGAAGCTATAACACTTGCCCTGCCAACGGGAACAATGCCCTGATATGCCTTTGTGGTGGTTTTTTTTGCGTTTTGCTTTGATGCATTTATTTTTGATTGAGCAATTGAAGCAGAGATTGAAGCCTCCTCTTCAATTTTCCACTGAGGCTTTTGTCCTGTTACTGTTGTAACAACGTTGTTGCCACCCATCGGTACAGTTTCTCTTGGAATTGTTGTGGCTGTTGTGCTTTCCTGAGTCTGCTGAATACTTTCGCTTATTGAAGGTGCTTCAGTTGTGGGCTTGTTCTTGGCTATTTTTGTAGCTGCTACAGTGCCTACAAGTGCTATTGTAACACCTACAGTTATAATTGTAAAAATCTGTGAAAGTTTATTTTTATCCATAAATCTGTCCTCTTGTAAGGTTTTATTGTGCGTCAAGAGAAGTCAAGGGATACTGTGAGTATCCCTTGAAAGTTTTATTTTGTGAAAACATAAGTTGATTTGTTCTTACCTCTGATTTTTGTGGTTACATTACCGATACCCATAAACTTAAGCTCGGTATCTGAATCAAAGGGAGATTCAACCTCATAACTCTTAAGTATACCGTCAGTGCCGATAACAGCCCTGATTGTTGTTGCGCCTACAGATGCGTTGTTAATTTCTGCATCATCACCTGAAGTGAGTGAGCCAACAGATTCAAAAAGACCGTTGTGATACTTGGAGTTGCCTGATTTTGAGAAGGTTTCCTTCTTGAGAACAATGTTGAATTCATAGCTTCCGTCAGCGTTTTCCTTTACATCAACCTTTGAGAAGCCGTTCTTCCAGTTAGCAGGATTCTGTGCATCATAGATTGTTGCAAGATAGTAGTTGTCGGAATTTGTTGTGGGCTCAAGGATATATTTAAGTGAAACAACCTTGCCTTTTGAGTTCTTACCGCTGCCGTAACGGAATGAGATATCCTCGTTTATAACCTCGCTGTAAACTGAGGTGAGGGGATCGTCTGAACCGTCGTTGAATTTATCGAAGAATTTCTGTACTTCTGTGGTGCCATTGTATTCTTTTCCGATAAAGGCAATTGAACTCTTAAGATAGTAAATTTCATAGTCTGAAACAGAATCGTACTTAACTCTGATATCATCGTTGGTGTACTTGGTTTTGTTAATTGCTCTTTCAAGGTAAAGAAGCTTTGCGTTCATACCTTTATCTGAGTTATCGCTTATATCAAGCTCGGGCATTTCAATGCTGAGACCTGAGAAGATAACCTTTGAAGTACCGTCGTTATAGTTTGCCATAAGAGTAAGTGAGTGAATATCCTCGGGAGCAAGATAAAGTGTTACAGAGGTGCCTGTGAATTCACTTTTTCCGCTGAAGGGAACAGAACCGAGATTCTTTACATATGTGAGAAGTGAGTAGTTCTTAACGTTTGAAATTGAATCCCATGAAATGGTTGCTGAATAGTCATCCTGAGTAACAGTAAGACCCTTTGTTGTACCTGTTACTGTTTTTGTTACA
>JAFOXT010000261.1 GCA_017425745.1 Clostridia bacterium
ATAACAAACACCAACGGCGGGAAGATTTTTCTTCCCGCCGTTAATTTTATTTCTCTGACTCATTCGTCAGCAATTTTGCATTTTGCACTTTGCATTTTACATTTATTTAAGTTGTGCCTTATAGAAATTCATAAGACAACCCTCAAGGATAATTGTCTTCTCTTCTTCAGTAAGACCCTTTACGTAAAGAGTAATATCTTCAACTCCGTCTTTTGTGATTACCTTACCGGGAATTTCCTCGGTGCCGTTCTTGATAGCTTCACGGATGCCGGGAACGAAAACGTAATCGCCGTCTGTGTAGTTGAATTCTCTTTCCTTATCAATTGTAAAGGGAAGAATACCCCAGTTGATGCAGTTGCTTCTGTAACGCTTTGTTGCAAATTCATAGCAGATGTTAGCAAAACCGCCGAGAACCTTCTGGCATGATGCAGCCTGCTCTCTTGCTGAACCGTCACCGGGACGACAGGCAAATACACATGAACCGAACTGAGTGTGCTTTGCAGCTTCTTCTGCATTATCAGTAACCTTGCTGAGAGCTTCAATAACCTCAGCTGATGAGTTGTCTGCTCTTCTCTTTGCTTCCTCAGCGGCAACAGCCTTTGCTCTGGGCACATACTGAGGCTCTCTTCTTGAAAGAGCAAACTCTGAAAGTCTGAGGGGATTTGAACGGTAAGATGATGTTTCGCCTGAGGGGATAAGCTCGTCAGTTGTTGTAACATCGTCGTGAATTACACAAGCAAGCTTAACGAGGAGATTATCCTCAAGTGCGTACATCTTGGGCCAGTCTGTGATGTTGGGACCGAATTTCAGTTCAGCATCACTGTCAGGCTTGCCGAAGCCCTGATATACTCTCTTTTCATATACGCCTGTTTCAAAGGTGTATGTGCTGTCGTATTCGGGAATTTCAACGTCTGTTGCAGCAGTGAGAACACCCTTGTTAAGTGCAGTTGCAGCAATTGAACGTGAATCCACAAGAGCAACAGAAGCAAGCTGACCGTCACCGGGCTTACTGCCTTCTCTGTTGGGGAAGTTACGTGTTGTGTGTCTGATTGAAAGACCGTTGTTTGCGGGTACATCACCTGCACCGAAGCAAGGACCGCAGAAGCAAGGCTTGAATACTGCGCCTGCTTCAAGAAGCTTGCCCTGAACGCCGTTTCGAAGAAGTGCAAGGTTAACGGGCACACTTGAGGGATAAACTGAAAGTGAGAAATAGCCGTCGCCTGTGCTCTTACCGTCAAGAATTGCAGCAGCCTCGCAGATATTTTCGAACATACCGCCTGCACAGCCTGCGATAATACCCTGATCAACGTAGATTTTGCCGTCAACAACCTTATCTCTCAGCTTAAAGTCAACCTTGTCACCGAACTGAGCCTTTGCAGCCTTTTCAACCTCGTAGAGAATGTCGGGATTCTGCTGAAGCTCGTGAATTGTGTAAGCGTTTGAGGGGTGGAAGGGAAGAGCAATCATGCTTTCGATTTTTGAAAGGTCAATTCTGATTGCCATATCGTAATATGCAACCTTTTCGGGCATAAGTGTCTTGTAATCGTCAGGTCTGCCGTGGATAGTATAGAAATCCTTAACCTTTTCGTCAGTTTCCCAGATTGATGAAAGGCAAGCTGTTTCAGTTGTCATTACGTCAATGCCGATACGGAAGTCCATGCTGAGATTCTTCACACCGGGGCCTACAAATTCAAGTACCTTGTTTGTAACAAGACCTTCCTTGAATACGGCACCGCAAAGAGCAATTGCAACGTCGTGAGGTCCTACGCCTCTCTTGGGAGCGTTTTCAAGATAAACAAGAACAACCTCAGGCTTATTGATATCCCATGTGTTTGAAAGAAGCTGCTTTACAAGCTCGGGACCGCCTTCACCCACACCCATTGTACCAAGAGCACCATAACGTGTGTGGCTGTCTGAACCGAGAAGCATATTGCCGCACTTTGACATCATTTCACGTGCG
>JAFOXT010000262.1 GCA_017425745.1 Clostridia bacterium
GTATTTTATGTGGCAGGAAGGCATTCCCCTTCTCATATCATCATTGTCCATACAAGGAAGATCATCGTGAATAAGGGAATAGGTATGCACCATTTCAAGAGCAGCAGCAAGACAAAGAGCGTCTTCAATATTACCGCCGCAAACTCTGCAGAATTCAAGCACAAGCACAGGTCTTATTCTTTTCCCGCCGATTGAAAGGCTGTAATTCATTGCTTCGTGAACAACAGCTTCACCAAAATCGCATTGGGGTAAAGCCTTTTCAAGATAAGCATTGATTATCTCAGCATATTCCTTAAGACTGTAACTCTTATTCATCTGACTCATCCTCAAAGGTAAGCTCTGAAAGCTCTGTAATTTTCTGCTTCGCCGCAGTTAAGGTCTTGTTGCAGAAAGAAACAATCTGCACACCCTCTTCATAAAGCTTTATTGACATATCAAGATCATATTCACCGCTCTGAAGCATTTCGGAAATTTCCTTAAGTCTTATCATTGCAGTATCAAGTGTATACATTTCCATTTATTCGTTACCTTTCTTTTCTTCAACTGTGCACTCAACTGTGCCGTCGCTGAGTCTTATTGAAATACGGTCGTTTTCCTTTAAATCATTGACCGATCTTACTGTCATCATATTTTCATCAAATACTACAGAATATCCTCTTGTAAGAACCTTAAGCGGGCTTGTTGCATCAAGCTTTGCCGAGTAATGCATAAGGGCATTTTCGTAAAAATCAACCTTGTTTTTCAAATCGGTTTTGATTTTTGTTTCACAAGCCTCAAGGCAGGTTTCGTAAAACTCAATCATTTTATGAGGGCTGTGGTCAGACAGCACCTTCTGAGCCGCCATAAGATTAAGACTATATCTGTAAATTTTTTTATCAATTACATCAATCATACTGTCAAGGGTTTTATCGGCAGCATAAAGAATCTCGCGGTAGTCGGGAGCAACCATTTCAGCCGCTGCTGAGGGTGTTGGTGCTCTCATATCACTTACAAAGTCGGAAATTGTAAAATCTGTTTCGTGGCCGACTGCAGAAATAATGGGAATTCTGCTTTCAAAAATTGCTCTTGCAACCTCTTCTTCGTTAAATGCCCAGAGATCTTCAATTGAGCCTCCACCACGGCCGACTATAATTACATCTGCACCCTTGAGTCTGTTGAATTTTCTTATTGCTTCTGCAATCTGCGGTGCCGCTGAATCGCCCTGCACCTGAACACCTTCAAACACAATTTCACCTGAAGGATATCTTCTTGAAAGTACAGTGAGAATATCCTGCAACGCTGCACCTATGGGTGAAGTGATAACACCGATTCTCTGAGGATAAAGAGGCAACTCCTGCTTGAACTCTTCATCAAAAAGTCCTTGCTTTTTAAGCTTTTCTTTAAGCTGTTCAAAAGCTACGGTGAGGTCGCCTATTCCCTCGGGAATCATATCGTCACAATAAATCTGATAAGTACCGTCTCTTTCAAAAACAGTGACACTGCCTCTGATAAGCACCTTCATTCCGTTTTCGGGTTCAAAGCGCAGTCTTTCGGCTGAGCTTCTGAACATAACTGCCTTTATTGCACTTTTTTCATCTTTGAGTGTGAAATAAAGGTGTCCTGTACGGTAGTGGTTAGTGAAGTTTGAAATTTCACCGGTTATATAAATATTTTTAAGATTCATATCGCTGTCCATAAGAGACTTGAGATATGTATTAATCTGGGATACCTTTAAAACGGTGGACATTTATTTTTTGTTCTCCTTAAAACAAGCAAGTATTGCAACTCCTGCCGCATTGTCTGCAGAAAATTCAGGACTTGCAAAAATGCCGTTATACTTTTTGGTTAATCGTTCTCTTATTATGCTGTTGCTCATTACTCCGCCCGAATAAAGAAGAGGCAGATTGCCGTATTCCTCAATTATTCTGTCGGTCATTGCTTCAAGTGCTGAGCAGATATACTGAAAGCAAAAGCGCGAAATGTCTTCCTTGCTTTCGCCGTCAGAAAGCATTTTTCTGCACTTGTTTTCAAGGCCCGAAAGACTTACATCAGCACCCTTTGAAAACACCTTGATTTTACCGAAGCTTCTTTCGCTTTTCTGTGAAAGAAGGTCCATTTCAGCACCTGAGGGAAATCTGAGACCCATCATTACACCGGCTCTGTCAATTGCCTGTCCGGCTTTAAGGTCAAGGGAAGAGGCAACAAGAGTACATTTTATCACTTCGGCTTCATCAGGCTCAACAAGAAGCGCTTCAGTTGTACCGCCCGAAACGTGAAAAGCAATAAATCTTTCCTTTAGTAAGTCAAGTCTGTCTGCGCTGTAAAGAGCAGCCACA
>JAFOXT010000035.1 GCA_017425745.1 Clostridia bacterium
CTTCATCTGAGCCGATGAAAAGCTGAAGATGACTGTTAAGATTAATATTATTGTCACGAAGAAATTCCATTACACAAAGTGAAGCGATTATTCCGGATTTGTTATCTTCAACACCTCTGCCGATTAAAGCTCCGTCTTTTATAACAGGCTCAAAGGGTTTAGTATAAATCCAATCATCGCCAACGGGCACTACATCACTGTGAGAGAAAAGTCCGATTGTTTTTTCGCCGTTTCCGTAGTGCGCAAGAGCGTATCCGTCATCGTCAAAAACCTCAGAATAAATGTTTTCTGAGTTGAAATATGAAGCTGCTTTATTTAAAGCTTCTGCACAGTATTGACCAAAAGGTGCCTTATCCTGAGCTTCACCTTTTATTGAAGGTATTTCAGCAAGAGCAATCCATTTTTCTATTATTCTATCTTTATTATCAGCTATCCAATTTTTAAATTCAGCGTCAATTTTTCTGTTAATCATAACAATCACCTTTCAAAAATTATTTGCCTTTTAGTTTTGTAGATTATATCACGTTTGAGCTTCTATTTCAATAAAAATCACTATCCTATTTCTGCCAAATAAAAATGCCGTCCACGTAAGTGAACGGCATATACATATTAAATTATAAACCTAAAAGCCCAAGCAGGCCATAAGAAAACACTGAAACAATTATTCCGGCTACAAAAACTCCGATTGCAATAACAGGAAGAGAGTGCTTTATTCTGATATCTAAAAGGTCAGCAATCAAAGCCCCTGTCCACGCGCCTGTACCCGGTAGTGGTATAGCAACAAAAAGGAACAAGCCCCACAATCTGTATTTTTTTACTTTATCTGCTTTTCTTATAGAACGAGCTTCAAGCTTTCCGATAAGCTCTTCAATCTTTTCGTTTTTCTTCAGAAGATTGAAAATTTTTCTGATAAAAAGAAGAATAAACGGTATAGGTAACATATTACCGATAAAGCAAATTGCAAATGCTCTGAAGAAATCAACATCCATAAGCTTTGCTGCAATAAGTCCGCCACGAAGCTCAAGGACAGGAAAGCAGGATACAATAAAGGAAATTACTTCCGGTGAAACCTTTCCGCCGAGAAAATTAACAATTGATTCAACTAAAGAGTCAACCATCAGCAATCCTCTCCTTAACAGCTTTTTGAAGCGAAAAAGCTTTCAGCTTCATTAAGGATATACTTGTCGTTCTCATAGTTAAGAACTTCAAGAGCTTCAGAATAGTTATACCAACCGCACTCTTCAATTTCTTCTTCCTGAATCTTATATTCTGTCTCACTGGTTTTACCAAGGAAAATTGAAACCGATTTTTCAATTTTACCCTGAATTGTATACTCAGAATTTTTAACAAATCCCGGTACAATTTCAACATTAAGACCTGTTTCTTCAAGCACCTCGCGAATTGCAGTCTGCTCTTTAGTTTCCCCGGGCTCAATGTGACCCTTCGGGAAGCCCCAATGAGCGCTTCGCTTATTCCTTATTAACAGATACTTTCTTTCACTGCCGTCTTCGTTAAAAACTACAGCACCGCATGAGCTTTCAAAAAGACAGTCAATATTGTACCCAATGCGACCTTCAGCAAAATCAATTGCAGGCTTGATATCATTTACTATGAAACGAGTGCTCTTAGGAGCAACAACCCATACAACACCCTTACCGTTATGTCTTTTAACGGTTGCAATAACACGTCCGTCAAAATTTCTTACGGGATGGTTTATGCCCATAATATAGGCAAACTGCACAGTGTTTTTTCGGGTTTTACAGCCTTCGATTATTCCGTAATTCAGCTTATATTTATAGCCGAAACGGGTGTTGAAGGAATTCATTGGGGACGTAACACGTACTTTGACGAATTTACCTAACATAAATATCCCCTTCGAAAGGCAGGTTCTCGGGTTTTCGTAAACCTACCCAGATTAATATGGCACTATTATACTTTATTTGAGCTAATAATTCAATAGCTTTAGCAAGTTTTTTTAGTTTTTTAAGCATACATCAACATTAAAACAAATGTAAACTTTTTTGTATACAGTTGTCAAATAAATTGCATTATGTTATAATTTATAAAATTGATTTAATGTAGGAGCACAATGAAAAAGTTATACATAACCGACCTTGACGGAACCTTACTTACGTCTGAAGCGTCTGTAAGCGACCGTACAAAAAATCTGATTAATTCTCTTATAGATAAAGGTGTGCTGTTTTCCCTTGCAACTGCAAGAACGCACGCAACTGTGTCTGAAATGTTCAGTGATGTAAAGCTCAATGTACCTCTTGTTATGATGAATGGCGTTATTATTTATGACCCTACTGAAAACAAGGTTGTTTCAAGTGCAGATATACCAAGAAGTGCAGCCGAAAAGGTACTCGGTGTTTTTGAAAAGCACGGCAAAGCACCAATGCTTTATTATCCTGACGGTAACAAAATCAACATATATTTCAGTGACCTCAACAATAACTATCAGCAGGATTATATCAATCTCAGAAATGAGTCCGGAATCAAACACTTTCATTATTCGGAAAAGCTCAATATTATGGATCATCTGATATATATAGTAACCCTTGACCCTCGTGAAGAGCTTCAGGAAATTTATGAGGAGATAACAAAAATTGACGGCGTCAACTGTATGTTTTACAGTGATAATTATACAGGCTGTTACTTCCTTGAGGTTTTATCTTCAGAGGTTAACAAAGGTACTGCCGCAAGCATTGTTAAGGATTATATCGGTGCTGAAAAAATGATTGCCTTTGGTGATAATCTTAATGATATTCCCCTGTTTGAGGCTGCCGATGAAGCATACGCTGTATCGAACGGCCACGAACGACTGAAAGCAATCGCTGACGGAGTTATCGGTGATAACAACAGCGATGCTGTAGCAACATTTATATATGAGAAAGAAAATAACGGAGTTTAATTGAAATGAATTTATACGAAGAATACCTTAAAACCTACAAGCTTGAGGAGGTTGATTCCGACGGCTTTTTCGATCTGGTCGGTGACCTTATTGCTACTGAAGAGGTTCAATCTCTGAAGCAATTTGAACAGCACCTTGATATTGACCGACTGCAGCATATTTTCAGCGTTTCATATCTTACATATAAGATAGCAAAAAAACTCGGCTGGAACTATAAAGAAGCAACCAGAGCTGCAGTTATGCACGACCTTGTGTATTATGATTGGCGCGACGGTGAAACCGGTGGTTGGCACAAGGGACACGGATATAAGCACCCTAAATATGCTGCTATGAATGCAAAAGAGCTTTGCAAGGAGACACTTACTGATCGCGAAGAGAATATGATCAGATGTCATATGTGGCCTTTTACAGTTGTACCTCCAAAATATAAAGAGGGCTATATTGTACTTTTCTCTGACAAGTACTGCGCAACTCGTGAGGTTATTTATTCACTCAGTAAAAAATACAAAGAAAAATTTCTCGATGATGTAAAAAGGATATAATTATGGATAATCTTATTAAATACGTACTACTCTTTTTCTTCTACAGTGCCGGCGGTTGGCTGTTGGAATCAATTTATTGTTCAATCGGTGAAAAACGATTGATTAACCGCGGATTTCTTACCGGACCTCTCTGTCCCATTTACGGCACAGCTGCACTTGTAATGACAATTCTTATTTATAATCCCTTCAAAGACAGACCGCTTATAATTTTCCTTCTGGGTATTGTTCTTTGCGATATTGTAGAATATATAACAAGCTACATAATGGAAAAGCTTTTCAGCGCACGTTGGTGGGATTATACATACGAATTTCTTAATATCGGCGGAAGAATCTGTCTTAAGCATACACTTTACTGGGGTATTATTTCAGTAGCCTTTGTTCGTGTGCTTCATCCCGCAGTTGAAAATCTTTATGCTAAAATCAACGGTGATTATCTTATCTATATTCTTATCGCCGTGCTTGCTGTATTTACTCTTGATTTAATCAATGCTGTACGCAAGGCTCTTGATATAAGAAAGCTTCAGATTAAGCTCAATTCACTTCAGAAATTCTTTAATGAACTTATCAGCGATCCCAAGAAAATCAATGACCTCATTGAAAAGGGCAAGGATAAGGCATTAGAGATTAAATATACTGTAGACGACGTTTTCTATGAGCTTGAAAATAAGCTTGCTAAGCCTGTCAAGAGAAAAGAAAAGAAGGTAAAAGACAAGGAAATTGATCTTCCAAGCAGATTTTTCTACAACTATCCGGATTTCGAAAGACAGACAAGAAAACAAATGCAGAAATTGAAAGATCTTATCAGTGAAATCAAGTCCAACATTCATGAAGGCGAAGACATGATGTAAGGAGAACAGGTATGAAAAAAACGGATGCAAGAATTCTGAAAACATATACAAATCTGATGAATGCAATGATTGAGCTTGCAAAGGAAAAGGATTTTAACAATCTTTCCGTTTCGGAAATCTGCGATAAAGCAGGTGTTCACAGAGCAACCTTCTATAAGCATTTCAATGACAAATTTGAGTTTATAAAATACTGCTTTGAAACTCAGCTTTCAGGTATAGAAATTGACGGCATAATAAAAGACCCGACACCTGAAAATCTCAGGGCGGGCATTATATACTGCGTGAATGAAATTTTTAAGTTCATAGATAAGAATATGGGACTTCTTGAAATTATATGCAGTGACAAATATCAGATGACTCTCGGTACGGTGTTTTTGAGCACGCTCAACGACTTCTGCTTTGATAAGTTCAATTATGCAATTTCAGCACCTGACCATCAGGTTGAAATTCTCTCCACATTTTACTCATCGGCCTTGATAGGTGTAATAAGATGGTATGTAACAGGTGAGAAAAATCAAGGTACAAAG
Organism: Clostridia bacterium; assembly: GCA_017425745.1. Classification (GTDB taxonomy): domain Bacteria; phylum Bacillota; class Clostridia; order Oscillospirales; family Acutalibacteraceae; genus UBA6857. The sequence goes on from JAFOXT010000035.1 coordinate 4,832, forward strand.
GACGATATATTCCGTTTCCTTGAACACCGTATAGACGAGCTTGTCGGATTTTACAAGGAAAATATGTACAACGTTTAATTTTTATCGTAGTAGTCCTGAAGGAAATTATATGTTTCCTCCCCTTTTCTGTAACCTATTACAGTTTCAAGATTAACATTGTGCATACTCATAAAAATACTTGTTTCAACGTTGGGGTTGATTTTTCTGAAGTGAGAAATCAGCTCCTTCATTTCTTTTCTCTTTGATAATGTTTCATGCTCAGACTGCTCATCTGCCTTAGTAAATGCGCAGGCACAGTTAAGGAAGGTAAGATCATTATATCTGACCCAGGCTTTAATATCACGCTCTCTGACCATATATAACGGTCTGATAAGCTCCATTCCGGGAAAGTTTGTGCTATGAAGCTTCGGCATCATTGTGCCGGCCTGAGAGCCATAAAAAACATTAAGAAGCGTGGTTTCTATAACATCATCAAAGTGGTGACCGAGAGCAATTTTGTTGCAACCGAGATTCTGTGCATTTTTATAAAGATGTCCCCTTCTCATTCTTGCACAAAGATAGCAGGGATTATCATTGACATCAACAACATAATCAAAAATTCTGGCATCAAAAATCTCTATAGGTACATTAAGAAGCTTAGCGTTTTCTATTATTCTGTTGCGGTTTTCAGGCGAATAGCCCGGATCAAGAACAAGATATTTTGCTTCAAAAGGAAAGTCACTGATTTTCTGAAGATGCTGAATACACTTGGCAAGAAGCATAGAATCCTTACCACCGGAAATGCAGACAGCAATTTTATCACCGGGTTCAATCAGCTTATATTCATTTATACCTGCAATGAATCTTTTCCATATATCCTTACGGTATTTTTTAATTATACTTCTTTCAACTTCAATGTGCTTTTCCATAAATTATCACCTTAAAAAATGCAGATGGATTTCCCATCTGCATCCATTTTTTTCAGTCTTTAATTTTGAATAACATCTTCAGCAAGCTACTGAGTGTTCTGGGACTTTTCCAAACCAATACCTTCAAGCAGATACCTCCCGACAGAAATATGATCACATTTATCTTTGGCAAGAAAAAATGCCAAGAGCAACCAACATAATTGCAAGGATGAAAAGCATTGCTTTAACGGGAAAATATAATCCCAGAAGGATGCCAAGGCCAAAGGCTGCAAAAAGCAGTCCCTTCGGATAAGTTCCGTGACTGAACATGCAATCATCCCTTCGGTATATATAAGTCATAGACTCATTACAGTATATGCCCGACGGATAAAGAGCGTGAAAATTATACATTCCACTTCTTCAGATTTTTTTGCTCGTCATACATTGTTTTGTAGCTTTCGTATCTGCTGAGACTCATCTCACCATTTTCAACAATTTCTGTAATCTTACAGCCTTTGTCGCCAAGGTGAGCACAGCCGGTAAAACGACACTCCCCTATATGCTCTCTTATTTCAGGAAAATAGTTTTCCAGATCGCTTGAAAATATTACACTGTCATCGGCAAAATCAATGCTTGAAAAGCCTGCCGTCTCAATTACAAGTCCATCTCCGACGTGGAAAATTTCTGCCTGTCGGGTTGTGTGTCGTCCTCTGCCTAATTTATCGCTTATTTCGCCTGTTTCAAGGCTTAAAGTCGGTGACAGTGCGTTAATAAGGGTTGACTTACCCACGCCTGAATTGCCCGTAAAAGCAGAAATACAACCACTCAGCTCAGATTTGATTTCATCAAGGTTTTCGTTTGAATCCTTTGAATGCAGGTAAACCTTATAGCCTGCTTTTCTGTAAGTATCAAGCAATTCTGCCGAATCATCAAGGTCGGTTTTAGTTATTACAATAACGGGCTCAATATCGTGCTTTTCAGCAAGTACTGTCATTTTATCAATTACAAGTGTATTCGGAAAAGGCTTGGCTGTTGATACAACAACAAAAAGCTTATCGATATTAGCTACAGGTGGTCTTCTGAGCTTGTTTTTTCTTTCCTTAATTTCATCAATGGTGTTTTCCTTGTCGGTGCGGACAGTTATTGTAACTCTGTCACCTGCTAACGGGCTTATTCCGTCTTTTCGGAATTTACCCTTTGCTTTACATTCAAAAACACCGTCAGCGGTTTCTACATAATAGAAACCGCCGATGCCTTTAAGGATTAATCCTTCTTTTATCATAATTATTCTTCACCTTCTACAAATTCCGGACCGTCAGGTGCTTCTGTAGGCGGAGCAGTCGGCTGTGTTGCCGGCTCTGTCGGTGCTGTTGTGGGCGCAGTAGTTGGTGCTGTTGAAGGAACTGTACTCGGAGCAGTAGTCGGCTTTGTTGTAGGTGCTGTTGTCGGCTCAGTGGGAACAGTTGTTTCGTGCTTTTTGGTGGTTGAAGGCTTAGTTGTTTTATCTTCGTCCTTCTTAGTTGTAGTTTCGTCTTTATCGGTTGTTTCTTCTTCAGTTTTTTCAGGTGGTCTGCCTGTACTTACAAAAACTGCAAGACTTGTTCCGGGAAGAGCCATTTCACCAATCAACTCATGGCCGATAATTGTATTTGCAGGTGAAGATGAGGGTCTGTATTCAGTTCTTGAGCTGTCGAGAACAAGACCAACCTCTTCAAGTGCAGTTCTTGCTTCAGAAACTGTCATACCAACAAGGTTAGGAACTTCAACCGGTTCAATTTCTTCACTTGTTGCAACGATAATTTCAATAAGTGAGCCCTGCTCAACCTTGGTGCCCTTCTTAGGCTTAGTACGGATTACCTTGCCGATTTCAACTTCTTCGCTTTTTTCCTTAGTAACTTTAACTTCAAAGCCTTCGCCTTTAAGAACAGATTCAGCTGAAGTGTATTCATAACCGTATACATCGGGAACTTCAATTTTTTCC
>JAFOXT010000263.1 GCA_017425745.1 Clostridia bacterium
ATCAGTACCCAGATTTTCTTTTATGCTGTCGAGGATTTTCAGCGACTGATTTGTATTCTTCGGCAGAATAAGATGACGGATAATCATACCCTTTTGCATTATTCCGTTACTGTCGAAAATGTTTTCGGGACACTGCCTTTTCATTTCCTTAAGTGCTTCAAGGACAACCTCACCGTAGTTTACTGCTGAGGAATATTTCTCTGCTCTTTCCTCGCTTATGTACTTATAGTCGGGCAGATAAATATCTATAAGACCCTCAAGCATTTTAAGGCTCTGCACCTTTTCGTAACCGCCACAGTTATACACAACGGGCAAAGGCGGTTTCTTTTCTGAAAGTGCCTTTTTAATCTGCAGAGTATAGTGCGTAGGATTCACAAGGTTTATGTTGTGAGCGCCTTTTTCGTAAAGCTCAGAGAAAATTTCACTGAGTCTTTCCGTACTTACCTTTTTACCGAATTTCTCGTGGCTTATGCCGTAATTCTGACAGTAAACACATTTCAGACTGCAGCCCGAAAAGAAAACTGCACCCGAGCCGTTTTTTCCGCTTATGGGCGGCTCCTCCCAGTAGTGCTTTTCTGCCCTTGCAAGATAAATATCCCACGGCATTCCGCAGATACCTGTCTGACTTTCTCTGTTTGCATTACACTCACGGGGACAAATATTACATTTCATAATAACATCTCTTATCTTTGTTGACTTTTTCCGTATTTTGGCTATACTTAAACCATAAACTTAAATTTGTTACGGAGTTGATAATATGCTTCTTTGTATTGATATGGGTAACACCAACATCACTCTCGGTTGCTATAAAAACGATGAACTGCTTTTCGTTTCCCGTATGTACACAGCAAAACAGAAAAGCAGCGACGAGTATGCAATTGAGCTTCTTGATATTTTCAATCTTTATAATGTTGACCCGAAGGATTTTACCGGCTGTATTTTCGCATCGGTTGTACCTCAGCTTATTGACCCCATTTCAATGGCAGTTAAACGCACAACGGGCATTGAACCGCTTCTTGTAGGCGAAAAGTATAACGGTAACCTTAAGGTTAAAATTCTTCCGGTGTCCTATCTTGGTGCTGACCTTATTGCAGGTGCAGTTGCGGCAATTGCAAAGTATCCTCTTCCCTGCCTTGTTGCAGACCTCGGTACAGCTACTAAAATTCTTGTTATAGATGAAACCGGTGAATTTATGGGCTGTACAATTGCTCCGGGTGTAAAGATTTCTCTTGACGCTCTTGCTTCAGGCACTGCACTTCTGCCCTCAATCAGCTTTACAAAGCCTGAAAGCTGTGTCGGCAGAAACACCGTTGAATGTATGCAGTCAGGCTCAGTTTACGGCACTGCCGCTATGCTTGACGGAATGATTGAAAGAATATGCGAAGAGCTTTCCTTTAAAAATCCGTCTGTTGTTGCAACGGGCGGTTACAGTCAGGGCATTATTCCCTGCTGTAAAACAAAGATAACCTATGACGAAAATCTTATTCTTGACGGGCTTAAGGTTATCTATGAAAAAGCAATGGCTTAACGCTTTAGCAGTCTTTTTATTATCCTTGCAATTTTTTCAAGGAAGAAAGCCATAAACAAAATCTGAAGAACAGCTGTAATTATACTCTGCGGAAGTCTTGATAAAATCACCGCAGGGTATCCTTTTTCTGCACTGTAATAGAATTTCCACAGCCAGAAGCTGTTGAGCATCAGAGTGCAGAAAACCTGAGAGCAAAGCACTGAGCCGATAATTCTCATAATGTCTGCTTTTTTTGAAAGAAACAAGCCGAAAATAAGGCCTGAAAGAGCCGCAGTAATTGTAAAGCAGGGATTGAATGCCCCCGTTGTGGGAAAAGCAATTGCACCCACAAGGTCACCAAGCCCGTAAACCGCCACGCTTGAAAGCACGCCAAAGCTTCTTGCGGCAATTACAACGGGAATAAAGGAAAGTGAAAACCTTGTAATTCCAAGATTGATTGTGCCGAATCGGGCTAAGACCACCTGCATAGCAATTAAAAGTGCAAGGCAGACGAGGGTGAATAGAGTTTCTTGCTGTTTTTTATTTTTCATAAAAAAACTTCCTTTCTTTTCAGCCTCGCTGATTAAAAAAGGAAGTAATTTTTTTATTCCTGATTTTCACAGCGGGATGCGACTTGTGTACCGCAAGAGAAAATCTCTTTTCGTCTTCTGAACAACTCCCCGTTTCAGAAGCACTTTAAACGCACACAAATCTACTCTGCATTTTTTTAAAACTATACCACTGTGAGTCTTTATTGTCAAGTGTTTTGTTTTACTCTGCCGCCGTTTCGGAAATAAGGCTGTATCTCTCCCTGATTCTTTCCCAGCGTTCAGGATTTTCGTTTTTATATTTTTGGAATTCGTCAAAGGCAATCTTCAAAGCTTCTTTTTTCTTGCTGTCTGTTTCTGCTTCAAACAATTCAGTTACAAGATAGATTTCTTCAACGGTCTTTTTAAGGGTGCTGTCCTCTGCCTTGTTTTCGTCAAAATCAGAGAAAAGAGCTCTTATCTTAAATGCTCTTACCATATTTGAACGCTTGTCTTCGGTAAGGTCATAGAAGAGGAAGGGTACAAGTGAAAGAAGTGTACCCACAAGACTGCAGATAAGAATTACCTTTATAAGAGGATTTCTGAAATCTGCATTGTAAAGGTCTGTGTAGTTGTTGGTAAGACCGTAACTTCTGAGAATCATAGGAATAGCATATCCTGATGCAAGGGTAATAACGCTGCCGAGAAGCACACCGCACTGATCGATAAAGCCTTCAAGTCTGTCCCCTGTCTTATACTGCTGATAGTCCATCATATCCGCCTTCATTGCGGGGAGATAGATAATTGAAAGAGCTCCGAACATATCCTTGATAAACATAAGTGCAAAGAAAAACACATAGCTTTCATAGCAGGTGAGCATAAGAGCAAAGCAAACGCACTGAACTGTCATTGAAAGCAGACAGATTTTCTTTTTGCCGAGCTTATTTGTAAGCGGTGCACCCAGAACAAGTCCCGGAGTTGAAGCCTCGCCCTTGATTACGGTCATAATTGAATAAACCGCCGCATTGTTCATTCCGTAATAGAATACCCACTGGAACAGATAGCTGTAGCCCTGATTGAGGAAGCCTATCCAGCTTGAAAGGTTTATAATCCAGAAATATTTGTTTTTTGCCGCTTTTCTGAGTCCCTCAAAGAAATTCATTTTCTGAACGTACTGCTGAGGCACAATAATTCTTTCCTTTGTGCCGAAGACTGCAAACATACTTACACAAACACCGAGAGTACAGAAAATCGGGAAAGCAATTCTGTAAGTGCCGATATCCTCAAGAGGGCCTATAAGAGGAACAACAGGGTTAATTACAGTAGGTGCAAAGGAATAAATAATTGAGCTGATACCGATTATCCATGAGCGTTCAGACGAGTTAGGTGAAATAACCTGAACAAGACTTGAATAAGCCGTGC
>JAFOXT010000264.1 GCA_017425745.1 Clostridia bacterium
AAGGAAGGCGGCTACGCTCTTCTCAGACTTCCCTCAGGCGAACTTCGTAAGGTTCCCGAAGGTTGTATGGCAACAGTAGGCGTTGTAGGCAATGAAGATCACGAAAACGTGAAGATCGGTAAGGCTGGCCGTACCCGTCATATGGGTATCAGACCTACAGTTCGTGGTTCAGTAATGAACCCCTGCGACCATCCTCACGGTGGTGGTGAAGGTAAATCACCCATCGGTCGTCCCGGCCCTGTTACACCTTGGGGCAAGCCTGCTCTCGGCTACAAGACTCGTGCTAAGAAGAATCGTTCAGACAAGCTTATTGTTAAGCGTCGTAACGACAAATAAGGTCGATGAAAGGAGCTAAGAATAATGAGCAGAAGCACTAAAAAAGGATTCTACGTAGACGCTAAACTCTACGACAGAGTCGTTAAGATGAATGAAAAGGGCGAGAAAATCGTTCTTAAGACATGGAGCCGCAGCTCCACAATCTTCCCCGAATTCGTTGGCCACACATTCGCAGTACATGACGGACGCAAGCACGTTCCCGTTTATGTAACAGAAGATATGATCGGTCACAAGCTCGGCGAATTTGCTCCGACACGTACCTTCAGAGGTCATGCCGGTTCAAAAACCTCAAACAACGGTAAATAAGTCGAAAGGAGTGTATTAAAGTGGAAGCAACAGCAAAAGTTACTTTTGTGCGCATTGCGCCCCGTAAGGTAAAGATCGTTCTTGACCTTATCAGAAATCAGCCTGCAGAAAAAGCAGCAGCAATTCTCAAATACACGCCTAAGGCTGCGTGTGAGGTTGTAGGTAAGCTTTTAAAGTCAGCTATGGCTAATGCAGAAAACAAAGATATGGATATGTCAAAGCTCTATGTAGCAGAATGCTACGTTGGCCAGGGTCCCACTCTTAAGAGAATCAGACCCAGAGCACAGGGCAGAGCATTCCGCATCAACAAAAAGACATCTCACATTACCCTTGTACTCAAGGAAATGGAATAAGTAAGGAGGAGGTTAAATCATGGGCCAGAAAATTAATCCCACCGGTCTCAGAATCGGTGTAATCAAAGACTGGGAATCCCGTTGGTATGCTAAGAAGGCAGACTTCGGCGACACCCTTGTAGAAGACTACGAACTTCGTGAATATCTCCTCGAAACTCTTGCTCCCGCCGGAGTTCCCAAGGTAGAGATTGAAAGAACAGCTAAGCGTGTTCGTATCAACATTCACGTTGCAAAGCCCGGTATGGTAATCGGCCGCGGCGGCGCAGAAATCGAGAAGCTCAAGGCTACTCTTGAAAAGAAGATCGGCAAGGAAGTTTCTCTCAACATTATCGAAATCAAGAACCCCGATGTAAACGCTCAGCTCGTTGCTGAAAGCATTGCATCACAGCTCGAAAGAAGAATTTCTTTCCGTCGTGCTCTCAAGCAGGCTATCGGCCGTGCAATGAAGCTCGGTGCTAAGGGTATCAAGTGTCAGGTTTCAGGTCGTGTAGGCGGTGCTGAAATCGCAAGAAGCGAAACATACAAAGAGGGTACAATTCCTCTTCAGACAATCCGTGCTGACATTGACTACGGTTTCGCAGAAGCAAAAACAACTTACGGCCGTATCGGCGTAAAAGTATGGATCTACACAGGCGAAGTTCTTCAGGTTTCAAACAACAACGAGAAGCGTGAAAGACCCGCTCGTCGCAGACCCCGCAAGGAAAACAGAGAAGGAGGAGCTAAATAATGTTATTACCTAAGCGTGTTAAAAGACGTAAGGTTCAGCGTGGCCGTCTTAAGGGCGCAGCTCATAAGGGCAACAAAGTAACTTACGGTGATTTCGGTCTTGTAGCTCTCGAACCTTCATGGATCACTTCAAGACAGATTGAAGCAGCCCGTATCGCAATGACTCGTTACATCAAGCGTGGCGGTCAGGTTTGGATCAAGATTTTCCCCGACAAGCCTATCACTCAGAAGCCTGCTGAAACCCGAATGGGTTCCGGTAAAGGTTCACCCGAATATTGGGTAGCTGTTGTTAAGCCGGGTAGAGTTATGTTCGAAATTAAGGGCGTTGATGAAGAAGTTGCTCGTGAGGCTATGCGTCTTGCAGCTAACAAGCTTCCCATCAAGTGCAAGTTCGTAACTAAAGCAGAACAGGAAAAGGAAGGTGTACAGTAATGAAAGCAAATGAAATCAGAAAACTGTCCGCCGCAGAGATGGATGCTAAGCTCGCTGAACTTAAGAAAGAGCTTTTCAATCTTCGCTTCCAGCAGGCTGTTAATCAGCTTGATAACCCCATGAGAATCAGTGCTGTTAAGAAGGATATCGCAAGAATTAAGACAGTTCAGCGTGATATCGAGCTTCACGGCTCAAATTCTTAAGAAGGAGGACTGAACAATGAGCGAAAGAAATCTCAGAAAGACTCAGGTAGGCATCGTATCAAGCGATAAGATGGACAAGACTGTAGTCGTTACAATTAAGGACAAGGTAAGACATCCTCTTTATAAGAAGATCGTTAACCGTACAGTAAAGGTTAAGGCACACGACGAAAACAACGAGTGTGGCATCGGTGACCGAGTTCTCGTTATGGAAACTCGCCCTCTTTCAAAGGATAAGAGATGGCGCGTTGTAGAAATTATTGAAAAAGCCAAATAATTGGTGCAGCTAAAGGAGGCCAAACACAATGATCCAGCAGCAGACTTATCTCAAGGTTGCTGACAACACAGGTGCAAAAGAAATCATGTGCATTCGTGTTCTCGGCGGCACAGGTAGAAGATATGCTAACATCGGCGACGTCATTGTTGCTTCAGTTAAGAAAGCAGCACCTGGCGGAGTTGTAAAGAAGGGCGACGTTGTTAAGGCAGTAGTTGTACGTACTGCAACAGGCGTTCGCCGTGATGACGGCACATATATTCGTTTCGACGAAAACGCAGCCGTAATCATCAAGGAAGATAAAAACCCCAAGGGTACTCGTATCTTTGGACCGGTAGCAAGAGAGCTTCGTGATAAGGATTATATGAAGATTCTCTCACTCGCTCCCGAAGTACTTTAAGGAGGTGTCACGATGAGTAAAGTTCATGTTAAAACAGGCGACCAGGTCGTAGTTATCAACGGTAAAGATCGTGGTGCCAGAGGTAAAGTAATGGCAGTTAGCCCTGCAGAAGGCAAGGTTATCGTTGAAAAAGTTAACGTTGTTAAAAAGCACGTTAAGCCCCGCAAGATGGGTGAAGCAGGCGGCATCATCGAGGCAGAAGCAGCTCTTTACGCTTGTAAGGTTCAGCTCCTTTGCCCCAAGTGCGGCAGACCCACAAGAATTGGTCACGTAATTGAAAACGGCAAGAAGATGCGCGTTTGCAAGAAGAGTGACTGCGGCGCTAAGTTTGAATAATAAGGGAGGAACATGACAATGGCAAGACTTAAAGAACTCTATGTCAATGAGGTTGCACCTCAGATGATGAAGAAGTTTGGCTACAAGAGCGTTATGCAAATCCCTAAGCTTGACAAGGTTGTTGTCAACGTAGCTTGCGGCGAAGCAATCGCTAACTCAAAGGTTCTTGACGCTGTAGTTTCAGATCTCAGACAGATTACAGGTCAGCAGCCCATTCTTTGCAAGGCAAAGAAGTCAGTAGCTAACTTTAAACTCCGTGAAGGCACGGTTATCGGTGCTAAGGTTACACTCAGAGGCGAAAAGATGTATGAATTTATCGACAGATTCTTCAATCTCGCTCTCCCCAGAGTTCGTGACTTCAGAGGTATCAACCCCAACGCTTTCGACGGCAGAGGTAACTACTCAGTTGGTATCAAGGAACAGCTTATTTTCCCTGAAATCGACTACGATAAGATCGACAAAGTTCGTGGTATGGACATCTGCTTCGTAACCACAGCTAACACAGACGAAGAAGCAAGAGAGCTCCTTTCACTTATGGGCGCTCCCTTCGAGAAATAATTGAGGAGGTAAGTTAAAATGGCTAAAACCGCTATGAAAGTTAAGCAGCAGAGAGCTGCTAAATACTCAACAAGAGCATACAACAGATGCAAAATCTGCGGCAGACCCCACGCTTATCTCCGTAAATACGGAGTATGCCGTATCTGCTTCAGAGAGCTGGCTCACGCAGGACAGATTCCCGGCGTAAAGAAAGCAAGCTGGTAAGCAATTGCAAATTTTAAGGAGGTAAAGGAATAATGCAAGTAACAGACGCAATAGCTGATATGCTCACGAGAATTCGTAACGCAAACGCAGCAAAACACGACTCAGTAAAGATTCCTGCATCCAACATGAAGAAGGCAATTGCTCAGATTCTTGTTGATGAAGGATACATCAAAGGCTTCACCGTTGAAGAAGACGGTAAGCAGGGTATCATGGAAGTACAGCTTAAGTACGGTCCCGGTAAAACTCAGGTTATCACCGGTCTCAGAAGAGTATCAAAGCCCGGCTTAAGAATTTACACAAACTGTGAAGATATGCCTAAGGTAATGAAGGGTCTCGGTATCGCAATCCTTTCAACACCCAAGGGTATCATGACTGACAAGGACGCACGCAAGGCAAATGTCGGCGGTGAAGTTCTTGCATTCATCTGGTAAGGAGGTGCTGATATGTCAAGAATAGGTAGAGCTCCCATTACAATTCCCGCAGGAGTTGAAGTCAAAGTTGACGGCAGCACAGTTTCAGTTAAGGGCCCCAAGGGCACACTTACCAAGACTATGCACAGCAACATGACAATCGCTATGGAAGGCAACGTAATCACAGTTAGCCGTCCTAACGATCTTAAGGAAAACAGATCACTTCATGGTCTTACTCGTACACTTATCGCAAACATGATTGAAGGCGTAGCTAACGGCTACAAGAAAGAGCTTGAAATCAACGGTATCGGTTATCGTGCTGAAATGAAGGGTAAGGATCTCGTTATGAAGATCGGTTACTCACACGACGTTGTAATGCCTCAGCCCGAAGGTATCACTGTTGAAGTTCCCGCTCCCAACAAAATCATCGTTAGTGGTGCTGATAAGGAAAAGGTTGGCCAGTTTGCAGCAGAAGTTCGTGAAAAGAGACTTCCCGAACCTTACAAGGGCAAGGGTATCAAGTATGTTGACGAATACATCCGCCGCAAAGAAGGTAAAGCCGGTAAGGGTAAATAAGATTGGTAAAGGAGTGACATTTAAATGGTTTCTAAGCAAGATAGCAATAAAGCAAGAAAGAAGAGACAAAAGAGAGTACGTGCTAAGATCAGCGGTACAGCAGCTTGTCCTCGTCTGAATGTTTACCGTTCACTCAGCCACATCTACGCTCAGTTAATCGACGACGTAAACGGTGTTACCCTTGCGTCAGCATCATCAGTTGAGAAAGATTTCACTGAGTACGGCGGTAACAAAGAAGCAGCTCACAAAGTGGGCGAAACATTAGCAAAACGCGCTCTCGAAAAGGGCATTGAAGAATGCGTATTCGACAGAAGCGGTTACATCTATCACGGTCGTGTACAGGAGCTTGCAGAAGGCGCTCGTGCCGGCGGCCTGAAGTTCTAAGCAAGGAGGAAATTAATTATGACAAAAATTGACGCATCAGCTTATGAACTTACCGAACGTGTTGTAGCTATCAACCGTGTATCAAAGACAGTTAAGGGTGGTAGAATTTTCAAGTTCTCAGCTCTTGTAGTTGTTGGTGACGGTAACGGCATTATCGGATTCGGTCTTGGTAAGTCAGGTGAAGTTCCTGACGCAATCCGTAAGGGTATTGAAGACGCTAAGAAGAATCTTATGAAGGTTTCACTTAAGGGAACAACAATTCCCCACGAAATTATCGGTAAGTTCGGCGCAGGCGTAGTTCTCCTTAAGCCCGCTGCTCCCGGTACCGGTGTTATCGCCGGCGGCCCGGTTCGTGCTGTTGTTGAAACAGTAGGCATTAAGGATATCCGTACAAAGGCTCTCCGTTCAAACAATCCTTGTAACGTTGTAAGAGCAACAATCGACGGTCTTTCAAAGCTTCGCAACATCGAAGAAGTTGCAGAAGTTCGCGGAAAGAGCGCAAAAGAAATCTTAGGTTAAGGAGGGCGTACAATTATGGCAGATATTAAGGTAAAGCTCGTAAAAAGCCTTATCGGTTCAAAGAAGGCTCAGATTGCTACCGCCAACTCACTTGGTCTTAAGAAAATCGGGGATGTATCAGTTCAGCCGAACAATCCTCAGACTCAGGGTAAGGTAAAGAAGATTTCTCACCTTATCGAGACCACTGAAGCATAATAGAGGAGGTGCGAATATGAAATTGCACGAACTTTCACCCGTAGCTGGCTCAAACAAGGCTCGTAAACGTATCGGTCGTGGTCCTGCATCAGGTCAGGGTAAAACAGCCGGTAAGGGTCATAAGGGCCAGAAGGCACGTGCCGGCAGAGGCATGCGTCCCGGCTTTGAAGGCGGTCAGATGCCCCTTCAGAGAAGACTTCCCAAGAGAGGCTTCAACAACATTTTCGGTACAGAAATGGCAATCGTAAACGTTGCAGCTCTTGACAAGGCTTACGAAGCTGGCGAAACAGTAACAATTGATTCACTCATCGAAAAGGGTCTTGTTAAAAAGGTTCTTGACGGTGTAAAAGTACTCGGTCACGGTGAGCTCAGCAAGGCTCTCACAGTTCAGGCTAACGCTTTCAGCGAATCTGCAAAGCAGAAGATTGAGGCAGCAGGCGGAAAGACCGAGGTGATCTGATATGATTAGTACTTTCATAAATGCTTGGAAGGTAGCAGACCTTCGTAAGAAGATGCTCTTCACTGCACTTATAGTATTGATTTTCAGAATCGGTGCTGCAATCCCGGTACCTTTCACAAACATCACCGGTGACGGTATTGTTGATCCCACCGGCGAAACATTCATGAACTATCTCGCAATGATGACAGGTGATGCTTTCACATACGGTACAATTTTTGCACTGTCAATCACACCTTACATCAACAGTTCAATTATCATTCAGCTTCTTTCAGTTGCTATTCCCTACCTTGAAAAGCTTTCAAAGGAAGGCGAAGAAGGCAGAAAGAAGATTGCAACAATCACACGTTACACAACAGTTGCTCTTGCACTTTTACAGTCAACAGCATACTTCATCTACCTCAGAGCTCAGAACTACATCGTAACAGATGCAAACGGCGACCAGTTCACAGGCTTCGCAGCAGTGCTTCAGGGTCTTGCAGTTATTCTTTGTCTCACAGCAGGTTCATGCTTCGTAATGTGGCTCGGCGAACAGGTTAACGAAAAGGGTATCGGTAACGGTATCTCAATCATCCTTTTCGCTGGTATTGTTTCAAGAATCCCCACAATCATCTACACACTCTGGGCACACCTTATGCAGGGCGGCGCTTACTATGCACTTGTTCCCATCGTAGCAATCATTCTTCTTGCAATGATCGCTTTCATCGTATGGATGGACAACGCAGAAAGAAGAATCCCCGTTCAGTATGCTAAGAGAGTTGTAGGTCGTAAGATGTACGGCGGTCAGAGCACACATATTCCCATCAAGGTTAATATGTCAGGCGTACTTCCCGTTATCTTCGCTTCATCAATTCTTTCTGTACCTCCCACGGTTCAGATGTTCCTTAACGAAGATACTCTTTCAGAAGGTTGGAAATCTTTCTTCGGTATTTTCACAACTACACACTGGTTCTACTCAGTAATGTACTTTGTACTGATCCTCTTCTTTGCTTACTTCTATGCAAGCATTCAGTACAACCCCGTAGAAATGGCTAACAACATCAGAAAGAACAGCGGTATGGTTCCCGGTCTTCGTCCGGGCAAGCCCACAGCTGATTACATTAAGAAGATTCTCGGCAGAATTACTCTTCTCGGTGCTCTTCTTCTTTCAGTTGTAGCTCTCTTCCCCAACATGATTACTCTCTTCACAAACCTCATCGGCTCACCCATGATGCTTTCACTCGGCGGTACATCACTTATCATCGTTGTAGGTGTTGCACTTGAAACAGTTAAGCAGCTTGAAAGCCAGATGATGATGAGACACTACAAGGGCTTCCTTGATTGATAAATTTTAAGTAAAGGAGACGTTAACCATGAAGTTAATTCTTTTAGGTGCTCCCGGAGCAGGTAAAGGCACACAGGCAGAGTTCATCTGCGACCGTCTTTCAATCCCTGCAATTTCCACAGGCAACATTATCCGTGCAGCTCTCAAGGCTGAAACAGAAATGGGCCTCAAAGCAAAGGAATTTATCAACAACGGACAGCTCGTTCCCGATGACGTAGTTATCGGAATCATAAAGGAACGCCTCAGCGAGGATGACTGCAAAAACGGTTTCATCCTTGACGGCTTCCCCAGAACAATTCCTCAGGCAGAAGCTCTTGACGAAATGGGCATTGAAATCGATAAGGTAATCGATATCGAAGTTCCCGATGAAAAAATCGTTACGAGAATGTCAGGAAGAAGAGTTTGCCCCACTTGCGGCAACTCATACCACATTGAATACAAGAAGCCTCAGAAAGAGAACACTTGCGATTCTTGTGGCGAACAGCTTGTTCTCAGAGCTGACGACCATCCTGATACGGTTAAGGAAAGACTCAATGTTTACCATGAGCAGACCGAACCTCTCAAGGATTTCTACGCTAAGAAGAACAAACTTTACATTGTTGAAGGACAGGAAGAAGTGGCTGACACTTCAGCTCTTGTTCTGAAAGCATTGGAGGAATAAGCATGATAGTGCTCAAAACCAGCCGTGAGCTGGCTCTCATGAGAGAAGCCTGCAGAATTTCGGCAGGAGCACTTCAGGTGGCCGGAGAAGCGGTCAGACCGGGTATCTCAACCTGGGAGATCGACAAAATCGCATACGATTATATTAAGAGTCAGGGTGCTGAACCCAACTTCCTTAACCTGTATGGTTTCCCGGCTACTGCGTGCATTTCCATAAATGACGAGGTCATTCACGGAATTCCCAGTAAAAAACGCATCCTTAAGGCAGGCGACATCGTTTCGATTGACTTAGGTGCAAAAATCGGCGGATACAACGGCGACAACGCTGCCACTTTTGCCTGCGGAGAAATCTCCGAAGAGGCAAAGCGGCTGATAGAAACAACCAGAGAGAGCCTTTACGAGGCAATCAAAATGGCTGTTCCCGGCGGCAAGCTCGGTGATGTATCAGCAGCAGTACAAAGCTACTGCGAAAGCAGAGGCTATTCAGTTGTCCGTGAATACACGGGGCACGGAATAGGCAAGGAATTACATGAAGACCCCAGTGTGCCGAATTACGGCACAGCCGGCCGAGGCGTTCGCCTGTTACCGGGCATGACAATCGCTATTGAGCCGATGATAAACCAAGGCACTGCAAAAATCAAGGTTCTTCCCGACGGCTGGACTGTTAAAACTCAGGACAGCAAACTGTCGGCACATTTTGAGCACACCGTTGCAATTACTAAGGACGGTCCCGTCATTCTGACAAGACCGTAAGGTGAAAGCCATGGAGCTTAAAAAAGGACAGATTGTAAAATCATTGAAAGGTCACGATAAAGGTAACCTTCTCATGGTGGCAGGCTTTGATGAAAAACGTGTTCTGCTGTGCGACGGAAAAGAACGTAAGTTAAATAAGCCCAAAAGCAAAAGCTTAAAGCATATTGAACTTACCTCTTATGAAATCGATACAGAAACAGCAGTCACAGATCGAAAGCTGAGAAAAACACTTAACAAAATAGCGAACCCAGGAGGGTAAAAGATTATGTCAAAACAGGATATGATTGAAATCGAAGGAACAGTTGTTGAGGCTCTTCCCAACGCAACTTTCCAGGTAGAACTCGCAAACGGTCACAAAATTTTAGCTCATATCTCCGGAAAGCTCAGAATGAACTACATTCGTATTCTTCCCGGTGATAAGGTTACAGTAGAAATGTCTCCATACGACCTTTCAAAGGGTCGAATCACATGGAGATCCAAGTAAATTTAAAACACTTTATTTAAAGGAGGCAATCACAATGAAAGTCAGACCTTCTGTAAAGAAAATATGTGAAAAATGCAAGGTAATCAAGCGTAAAGGCAAGATCATGGTTATCTGCGAAAATCCGAAACACAAGCAGCGTCAAGGCTGATTGACAAATTATTAGGAGGTGCAACTGAAAAATGGCTCGTATTTCAGGTGTAGACCTGCCGAGAGACAAGAGAATTGAAATTGCTCTTACTTACATCTACGGTATTGGTCGTAAAACTGCAAGCGATATCATTGCTGCAACAGGTATTAACCCCGACACAAGAGTTAAGGACATCACTGAAGACGAAGTTTCAAAGCTTCGTGAATACATTGACCGTAACGTAAAGGTTGAAGGTGACCTCAGAAGAGAAACAGCATTCGATATCAAAAGACTTATTGAAATTGGTTGCTATCGTGGCATCCGCCACAGAAAGGGCCTTCCTGTAAGAGGCCAGCGTTCAAAGACAAACGCTCGTACTCGTAAAGGTCCCAAGAAGACCATCGCAAATAAGAAGAAATAATAGGAGGATAAAATTATGGCTAAGGTTGCAAAGAAAGCTACCAACATTCGCCGTCGCCGTGAACGTAAGAACATTGACCGCGGTGCGGCCCATATCCAATCCACCTTCAACAACACAATCGTTACCATTACAGATCTTCAGGGTAACGCAGTGTCATGGGCAAGTGCCGGTGAAATGGGCTTCAGAGGCTCAAGAAAATCAACACCGTTCGCTGCACAGACAGCTGCTGAAACAGCTGCTAAGGCTGCAATCGAACATGGCATGAAGACAGTTGAAGTATATGTTAAGGGACCGGGTGCAGGTCGTGAAGCTGCTATCAGAGCTTTACAGACAGCAGGTCTCGATGTAACAATGATCAAAGACGTTACACCGATTCCTCACAACGGATGCCGCCCGCCCAAAAGAAGACGCGTATAACGGAGGTAAAAACATATGGCAAGATATACAGGTGCGGTATGTAAGCTTTGCCGCCGCGAGGGTAAGAAACTCTTCCTTAAGGGTGACAGATGCTACACAGGCAAGTGCGCTCTTGAGCGTCGTGCTTACGCTCCCGGTCAGCATGGCCAGAGCCGCAAAAAGAATTCTGAATATGGTCTCCAGCTCCGCGCTAAGCAGCAGGCAAGACGTTACTACGGTATTCAGGAAGGTCAGTTCCATAAGTATTTCATTATGGCTGAAAAGAAGGCTGGCGTAACCGGTCACAACCTTCTCAAGATCTGCGAAAGCCGTCTTGACAACGTAGTTTACACACTTGGCTGGGCTTCTTCAAGAGCTGAAGCTAGACAGCTTGTAACACACGGACACTACACAGTAAACGGCAGCAAGGTTGATATTCCTTCATACCTTCTCAAGGCTGGCGACGTAGTATCCATTAAGGCTAAGAGCCGCGACAGCGTTAAGATTAAGACAGTTCTCGAAGCTAACGCATCAAGACCTGTTCCCGCTTGGCTTGACCTTAACAGCGACAATCTTGAAGCTAAGGTAATCGCTCTTCCCGAACGCGATCAGATCGCTACACCGGTTGAAGAACACCTTATCGTTGAACTCTACTCTAAGTAATAACTGAGTAATCAGTAGTTACTTAGACGAAAACAGAGTTTTAACCGATTGTCGGTTTATATCCGTAAAACACATCCACAAATATAAAGGAGGGTTTTGCATGATAGGCATTGAAAAGCCCAGAATCGAAACTGCAGAATTAGCAGCTGACGGAACCTACGGAAAAATTGTCGTAGAACCGTTAGAGCGTGGCTACGGCGTGACATTAGGCAACAGCCTGAGAAGAATTCTTCTTTCTTCACTCCCCGGCTATGCAATCACCAGTGTAAAGATTGATGGCGTTCTTCATGAGTTTTCCACCATCCCCGGTGTAAAGGAAGATGTTACGGAAATCATCCTCAACTTAAAGGGCGTTATTCTCAAAATTCACGGTGAAGGTCCTAAAACAGTGTACATTGATGCAACAGGCGAAGGCGAAGTTCTTGCAGGTGACATCAAGTGCGATTCAGAAGTTGAAATTATCAACCCCGATTGGCATATCTGTACACTTGACAAAGATGCTCACATCAATATGGAGCTCACTGTAAACAAGGGCCGTGGATATGTATCGGCTGAGCAGAATAAAAAGCTCATGCAGCCTGTAATCGGCGTAATTGCAATTGACTCAATTTACACACCGATTCTTAAGGCAAATTACACAATTGATGACCTTCGTGTTGGCCAGGACATTGGTTTCGACAAGCTCACACTTGAAGTTTGGACAAACGGAACAATTGCCGCAACAGAAGCTGTTTCACTCGGAGCCAAGTTTCTCAACGAACACCTCGCTCTCTTCGGTGACCTCTCAGGTGAGGCATACGAAACAGAGATTATGGTCGACAAGGGCGACGACGCCAAGGAAAAGGTTCTCGAGATGACTATTGAGGAACTTGACTTGTCAGTACGTTCATTCAACTGCTTGAAGCGCGCTGGCATCAACACAGTAGAAGACTTGACCAACAGAACAGAAGACGACATGATGAAGGTTCGTAACCTTGGTAAGAAGTCTCTTGATGAAGTTATTAACAAGCTTCATTCCTTCGGTCTTGAGCTTCGCAGTGAAGACGAATAATCAACTAACAGTAAAGGAGTGATTTCAAATGGCAGGAACCAGAAAACTCGGCAGAACAAGTGCTCACAGAAGCGCAATGCTCAGAGGTATGGTTACTTATCTCTTAGAGAAAGGCAGCATTGAAACCACCGTTACAAGGGCAAAGGAAGTTCGTTCCATGACTGAGAAAATGATTACTCTCGGCAAGGAAAACACACTTCACAACAAGCGTCAGGCTCTTGCTTACATCACAAAGGAAGATGTAACAAAGAAGCTCTTCGACGAAATCGGCCCCAAGTATAAGGACGTTAACGGCGGTTACTGCCGTATTATCAAAACAGGTCCCCGTCGTGGTGACGCAGCAGAGATGTGCATCATCGAGCTCGTATAATTGATAATACAGTGTAATACAACATTTAAGCCTCTCGCAAATGCGGGAGGCTTTTTGTTGTGTGTTTGACCCCACCACCGCAAGCGGTCCCCCTCCCCTTAAAAGGGGAGGCTTTTTTGTATCTTTAAGTAAAGCTGTCTAAGCCGTCCCTTTTAAGGTAATTCCCCTATTAGGGGAAATGTCTGCAACGCAGACAAAAGGGTGCCCGTTTCTGGAAGAAAAGGTGGCACACGAAGTGTGACGGAAGGGTAAGATTCCGTACAAATAGTTGACACACCGATTTTTATAATTTATAATGCAGATGAAAGCTGGTGGTAAAATTGTCACATATTGAGCGTAATAAAAATTTACTTGAAGCATCTAAAACTTTAAGAAAAAATATGACTAAACAAGAAAAACATTTATGGTATGATTTTCTTAACCAATATCCTATACGCTGGTACAGACAACGCATTATAGAAAGTTTTATTGTGGATTTTTATTGTGCCACAGCTAAATTAGTTGTAGAGCTTGATGGGAGTCAGCATTATGAAAAAGAAGCTATGGAATACGATGAATTCAGAACTGAAATAATCAACAAATATGATATTGAGGTTTTAAGATTTTCAAATTATGATGTGGATAACAATTTTGAAGGTGTTTGTGCTATGATTGATAAAGCGGTTAAAGAACGGCTGATGCCGTAAGGTGGCTTCGACCCCACCACCGCAAGCGGTCCCCCTCCCCTTAAAAGGTGAGGCTTTTTGCACCTTTCGGCAAAACTCTCCAAGCCGTCCCTTTTAAGGGAAGGTGGCACACGAAGTGTGACGGAAGGGTCAAACTCACAAAACCTCTTGATTTTTACGGCAAAAAGTGGTAAAGTTTACTTATAAATCAAAGGAGGAAATAAAAAAATGAAAAGAACAAAGAAAATTGCTCTGATAATGCTTGCAGTTGCGCTTATGGCTGTGTGCTTTGTTTTTGGTGCAAGTGCGGAAACTTGGGGTGATTACGAGTACATCGTGCTTGAAGATGGTACTGTTGAAATTACAAAGTATAATGGTAGTGAAACAGAACTTGTTATACCTGAAATGATTGATGGA
>JAFOXT010000265.1 GCA_017425745.1 Clostridia bacterium
CTTTGGCAGGGGCAGAAGGGCTCGAACCCTCGGCACGCGGTTTTGGAGACCGCTGCTCTACCAACTGAGCTATACCCCTATATTTAATTGGTGGGCCATCAGGGACTCGAACCCCGGACCGACCGGTTATGAGCCGGTTGCTCTAACCAACTGAGCTAATGGCCCATGTCAATTTTCGCTGACCTGATGAGTATATCAAACTTAATTCGTTTTGTCAATAGTTTTTAATGAATTTTTTTATATTATTACCACTTTTTGCTTTTTCTCTATTGCAGTAAATCTATCTTTATGTTAAAATCTCAAAAGTGAAAGCGAGGTGCTTTTAAATGAAAATTTCCGGTGGATTCTTAAAACGACTCCCCCTTTATCTCAGATATCTTAAATCTCTCGACAGCTCTGTTGTAAATATCTCGGCTACTACAATTGCTAATTCTCTTAAATTAGGCGAGGTTCAGGTACGTAAGGATCTTGGCACTGTAAGCGGCAGAGGAAGACCGAAAACGGGCTATAACCGTCTGCTTCTTATCGAAACACTGCAGGATTACCTCGGCTACAACAAAACAAAAAATGCTGTTATTTTCGGTGCAGGAAAGTTGGGCAACGCCCTTATGAGCTACAGTGGATTTGATGATTACGGACTTAAAATTATTGCTGCTTTTGACGTTAAAAATCTCGGAACTACCTCTTCAGGAAAACCAGTTTACCCCATACAGTCGTTTCCTGCATACTGCAAACAGCAAAAGATTGAAATAGGCATCATTACTGCACCTCAGAGCGAAGCGCAGAAGATTTGCGACCTGATTATTGAAAACGGCATCAAAGCCGTGTGGAATTTCGCTCCCGTGCAGCTAAATGTTCCTTCAGATGTAATTATCCATGAGGAAAATATGGCCGCCTCCCTTGCACTGCTTTCAAAGCAACTTGAAAATAAGAACTGATTTAAATTTTAAAAGCTGTGAAAACAAATTTGTCTTCACAGCTTCTTTTTTTATTTAGAATATTTTTCAAGATCAAACTGCTCGCCACAGCCGTACTTTTCGTAAACATAGTCGATATCCTTATCGCCTCTGCCTGAAAGACAAGCAAGAATTGAACCGCTCTGATGCTCCTTAGCATAACGGATAGCATATGCTACTGCATGAGCACTTTCAATTGCGGGAATGATACCTTCATACTTTGAAAGAAGGAAGAATGCTTCCATTGCTTCCTCGTCAGAAACAGTTTCATAATTAACTCTGCCTGTATCTCTGAGATAAGCGTGTTCAGGGCCTACACCGGGATAGTCAAGACCGCTTGCAATTGAATAAACGGGAAGAGGCTCGCCGTTTTCATCCTGAAGAAGGTAGCTTTCAAAGCCGTGAAGTCTGCCCTTTGTACCGTGCTTCATTGTAGCAGCGTGGTCACCAACGTTGTCACCTCTGCCGAGAGGCTCAATGCCGTAGATTTCAACGGGGTCTGAAAGGAAGGGTGTGAACATACCGAGTGAGTTTGAGCCGCCGCCTACACAAGCGCAGACTGCATCGGGCATAATACCTGTCATTTCAAGGAACTGCTCTCTTGCTTCAATGCCGATAACTGACTGGAAATCTCTTACCATTTTCGGGAAGGGATGAGGACCGAGGGCTGAACCGATACAGTAAATTGCGTCTTTATATTCATTCAGATAAGCATCAAAAGCAGCGTCAACAGCCTCTTTAAGAGTTTTAAGACCGTGTGTTACGGGCACAACATTTGCACCAAGCATTTTCATTCTGATTACATTTGGGTGCTGCTTTTCGATATCAACCTCACCCATGTAAACGTCACATTCCATACCGAAGTAAGCTGCTGCAGTTGCAATTGCTACGCCGTGCTGACCGGCACCTGTTTCAGCAATAAGCTTTTTCTTGCCCATATACTTTGCAAGAAGGCCTTCACCCATGCAGTGGTTAAGCTTGTGAGCGCCTGTGTGGTTAAGGTCTTCACGCTTGAGATAAATCTGGCAATTGCCGAAAAGCTTTGAAAGTCTTTCGCAGTGATAAACGGGAGTGGGTCTGCCCTGAAATTCCTTACGGATTCTGCGAAGCTCGTTGATGAACTGAGCTGAATGGCAGATTGCTTCATAAGCATCATCAGCCTCTTTAAATGCAGGCACAAGCTCTTCAGGAAGATATGCACCGCCGTATTCGCCAAAGTAACCGTCTGCTGACGGGAAGTTTTTAAGATAATTATCAAAATCTTTATAGGTTTTCATAGTTCTGTCTCCTTAATATATAAATTAGTAGTTGTTTGAATTTGGTTTTATCAGGTCAGATTCGCCATCGGAAGCCTGAGTAATACATAAATAACACTTCTTTCAAAAAATAAATAAACCTGCTCCAAAAAGGAACAGGTTAAACTGTAAGCCACCTTTTTGTCACGTACTACCATACGCTCTCATCATAACGGTTAGAGTTTCCGTCGACGCCTACTGTAATTTCGGGCCGCCCTCACAAGTCCATTGGGCCTTTCTTTCACTGCTGCATTTCACCATCCGCAGCTCTCTTTGAGTTTCCGTAAGGCTTACTACTCTTGTTCATCGGTTTTAACTGTTTTAATAATTTTAACTCTATAAAGCAAATTTGTCAAGTGTTAAACTAAAATTTATTGGTAATTGACATTCTTTCTCAGCTGTTTCATAATTATAAGGTAACATACAAAGTGGGCAATAAAGGTGATTGTCCAGCTGATGGGATATGAATAATAGATTGTTTCAACAAAATGAAACCGCTCCATACCAAACACTGCAGTTACCCATAAAATTCTGATTCCGCATACACCTAAAAGTGATACTATAGTGGGCATCACCGAATAGCCAAGGCCTCTGATTACACCGACCGTTACATCCATAAAGCCACAGATAAGATATGACCAGGCAATAATGTTGATTCTTTCAACGCCTGCTTTTATTACATCCTCACCGCTTACATAAAGACCTATAAGTGCGTTATCAAAAAGTACAAAGGTCACTGCAAAGATAACAGCAGTTATGAAAGCATATCCCCAGGCAGTGAAAAGAATTTTATTTATTCTGTCATATCTGCCTGCGCCTTTATTCTGACCCGCAAAGGATACTGCAGACTGATGAAAGGCGTTTATTGAAGTAAAAGCAAAGCCCTCAACGCTTGTTGAAGCTGCACTGCCGGCAACAATCGCCGTATCAAAGGTATTGATTGACGACTGAATAATTACATTTGAAATAGAGAACATCATTCCCTGAATACCCGAAGGTATACCAATCTGCATCATTCTGAGAAGCTTATTTTTATGTATTTTAAGCTTTCTGAATTCAACCTTCAGAAGACCGTCATCTCTGACGAGACAACGAAGCACGAGTAATGCCGATACAACCTGAGAAAGTATTGTTGCAAAAGCAACACCGAATACGCTCCAATGGAAAGCGATTACAAAAACAAGGTTAAGACCAACATTAATTACACCTGCAGCAGAAAGAAAATAAAGCGGTCTTTTAGTGTCACCAACTGCTCTGAGAATAGCGGCAGAAAAGTTATAAAGCATCATAAAGGGCATACCTAAAAAGTATGTTTTTACATAAACAGATGCAAGCTCTATTACATCGTCGGGAGTATTCATTATCTTAAGAATCTCGGGAGCAAAGAAAAAGCCTACAAAAGAAAGGAGAATGCCTGAAATTACACTTACAGCAACGGCAGTGTGAATTGTATCTGACAAATCATCAGCTTTTTTAGCACCGAAATAGTTAGCGACCATTACATTTACACCAACAGATAAACCAATGAAAAGATTTACGATAAGATTAATCAGTGATGTTGTTGAACCGACTGCCGCAACGCACTCGTCACCTGCAAATTTGCCTACAACTATAATATCAGCGGCGTTAAAAAGTAGCTGAAGTATGCTCGAAAACATAAGCGGCATTGCAAACTTAATCATTTTCTTTCCGATTGACCCTGATGTAAAGTCAACTGCATGTCCTGTTTTTTGCGACATTTCACTACCCCCTTTTTAACAGAAATTATTGTATCACTAACAACTCAAAGTGTAAATAGCTTTATTAAAAAACTTTAACTTGACAAGATTTTTTAGTGAATATATAATTGTTATATTATAATTTGGGAGTGTATTTTATATGAAAATTGGTTTTATCGGCCTTGGAATTATGGGCGAATCAATGTGCGAAAACATTGTTAAAAAACATAACGATACAGTTTACTGTAATGACCACAAGCAAAGTCAGATTGATAAGCTCTGCTCATTCGGCTGTGTGGGCTGTGCAACAAACGAAGAGGTTGCAGAAAAAGCTGACATAATCATCACTATGATTCCTACCGGCAGACACGTTAAGGAAACTTACACTAAGCTTCTCCCCTATCTCAAGGAAGGCAAAATCTGTATTGATATGAGTACAATTGAGCCGTCTGTTTCAGTTGAGGTTGCAAAAGAAGTTATGGCAACCGGTGCAGAATTTGCAGATTGCCCCGTTGTTCGCAGCAAGGCTGATGCTATAAAAGGAACTCTCGGAGTTCTTGCGGGCTGTAAAAAGGAGCTTTTTGAAAAGATTAAGCCCATTCTTGAGTACGTTGGCTGCACAATTATTTATATGGGTGAAAACGGTAAGGGTCTTGCAGCAAAAATCTGCCATAACACTCTTGTTGCTCAGATTTCAAACGGTGTAAACGAAACCGTTCTCCTTGCTCAGAAGCTTGGTATTTCAATTGACAATTTTGCCGCTGCCGTTGCCGCAGGTGGTGCTCAGTGTGCATATATGGCTGTGCAGAAGGAAAACCTTAAGAACGAGGACTGGACAACTGCCTTCTCAATGGAAAATATGGATAAAGACGTAAACATCTGCTACAACATTGCAAAGGAAGAGGGCTTCAGTATGCCTGCAATGGAGGTTGTCAAGGGAATTCTTGACGAAGGCGTAAGACGCGGTTGGGGTAAGCAGGATTTCAGACAAACCTACAGAATTGTCCGTGGAGATTAAGGCTTTTTATGCCAAAATAAAGAACAAAAAGAGGCAGAATTGCCTCTTTTTTATTTTTTTAATTCTGAATTAACTGATTATTAATCAAGTGCATCGGCAACTCCGCCAAGGAAAGAACCTAACAAGCCTGCAGTTTTTGTTCCTGCAGAGGCAGGAGCAGACGGAGAATCAGAAGAAATAGGAAAATCGCCTATTGTTCTGTCAATAGGTGCAAGCAGAATCTTTCCTGTACCTCTGTAAACATTAACGAAACCTTCACCTGAAGCAGCCGAACCGATAAGGGTTTTATTTGTACGCTCAACTGTTAATGATAATGAGTCACTCCAAGCAATAGCAAAGCTTCCATCAACTTTAAGAACATCGTTTTCGAGAGTAACTTCAATGAGCTCTTCCTGCGGACAACGACATTCAAGCACAGCAATTCCGTTACCTTCAAGTGCGAGATTAAATAAACCTTCACCGCCAAGAACAGCAGATGAAATATTTGAACGAGCAACTACCTTTTGTTTAATTGAAGCATCACAAGCAAGAAACAGACCGTCATCAAGAACAACCTTTCCGTTCCAATTGGCTGTATCAAGCAAAATGAGATGTCTGTATGTAGGTTCAAGCACAAGGATGCCGTTACCAACATATTCAGGTTTAATTGTGCTTTCACCGGTAACTTTTCCTTTAACTAATTTTCCGAGAAAATCTGTAGCACCTTTAACCCCTGTAGTTACCTTCACATCACCCACAGTCCACTGCATTGCTCCTGCCTGACAGATAATACCGTTTGATTTTGAAAGATCGCAGATAACCTGTCTTTTTCTGATGTTCATTTTATCACAAAAATATGCAGTTACTGCAGTTGAAGGAGATACACTTAAATCTCTTTTATATTGAATAACTTGAAAAGGACCTTTTTCAGCAATAATTGTAACATCATCATTATTTGTGTAATTATTGATTTTAAACATAATATATTCTCCTTTTATAAAGCTTTATATTTTACTTAAGATTTACTGCAGCCTCATAAGCCGCCTTTGTTGCATCGGCAATTCTGCCAACCTTTTTGCAGTCACCGATAAGTATGGGATTATAGCCTGCAACTCTCAATTCGTCAACAAATGATGTGTCGGGTCTTGAACCAAGTGAAAGAACAACATCATCAACATTAATCTGTCTCTTTTCACCCGATTTTACATTTTCAATTGTTATGTAACCGTCAGCAACAAGACGAAGCTTTTCACCAAGAACAAACTCAGTTCCAGCTGCCCGGAGCTTTGGCATAATGTCATCCTTATGCTGCATCCATATACCGGGAGCAATTTCATCAGCCATTTCTATAACAGTGACCTTGTTGCCTTTTTCAGTGAGATAATGAGCAGTTTCAAGACCGGTCATACCTGAGCCGATAACAGCAACCTTTTTGTTTTCAATATTTACCTTGCCCGTAAGAATATCCTCAAAGGTGCAGGGCTCATTTTCTGCGTTAAGACCGAATTTCGGTTTAATGGGCTTACTGCCTGTTGCAACAATAATTGCAGTGGGGTCAAGCTTCTTAATAAGCTCAAGACTTGCGGGAGTGTTAAGAAGAATCTTTACACCTTTATCTTTACAAGCGGCAACTGCGTCTTCTATAAACCAGGCTGTCTTACCCTTCTTCGGAGGCGCTGCAGCAAGATTAATCTGTCCGCCTGCCTTATCACTTTTTTCAATAAGTGTTACATCGAAACCTCGGTCAGCGAGAATTTCTGAGCATACAAGACCTGCAGGGCCTGCACCGATTACCGCAACCTTTCGGCCGTTACCGTCTTTTTTAAGCTCTTCACCCTCTTTGCCGATAAAGGGATTTACTGAGCACTCACTGTGTGTACCAACATAAGCGTTGGTGTACATTGACTCAATGCAGTTAAGACAGCAGATACAGCGCTTTACGGTACCTTTACCGCTGAGCACCTTTTCAGCCCAATGCGGGTCAGCAATATGAGGTCTTCCAAGAGAAACGAAGTCCTGAACACCTTCCTTAAGCTGAGCTTCAGCCTGCTCAGGTGAACGGATAAGATTTGCGGCAAGAACAGGAATTGATACAGCCTCTTTAATTGCCTTTGCCATATATTTTCTCCAACCGGGCTCAAATGAAACTGGCTCGAGCCAATAGTTAAAGGTATCGTAGCCTGCTGATGAAACGTCAATTGCATCAGCACCATTCTTTTCGAGGATTTTTGCAATTTCTACACCTTCACTGAGAGTGTAACCTTCACCGGCCATACCGATTTTTTCATAGCACTCATCGGCTGAAAGGCGCACAATTACCGGGAAATCGGCACCGCAACGAGCCTTTATTCCCTTAAGAATATTCACAATAAAACGTGTTCTGTTCTGAAGTGAGCCACCGTATTCGTCAGTTCTTTTGTTGGTTCTCGGGCTGAGGAACTGCTGAAGAAGATAGCCATGTGCCGAATGAAGCTCAACACCGTCACAGCC
>JAFOXT010000266.1 GCA_017425745.1 Clostridia bacterium
GAAATCGACGACGAAAAGAATATGATAATTTCTCCATATCTTGAAAATATAAGCCTGTCTATACCTGACGGCAGCTTCACAAACTGGTATGAGTATGAAAGAAATAACGAACGAGTAATGAGGGTTCTTTTCTTTGGTTTATATTGTATAGTTGCACTTTTTCTCATAATCTGCGGTAGTGTTATTAATAACGCTCTTACTGCCCGAATCCGTGAAGGCAAACGAGAAATCGGTACACTCCGTGCCGTCGGTGCTGACCTTAAAATTCTCTCTTCCTCCTATATCAAGCAATTGCTGTCTGTTTTCGGTTGGGGTAATGGTCTTGGTTTCGGACTTTACACGGTCGGCTACGTACTTTTTGCAGTAATGAACAAAGCTATGAAGTGGGGCAAGGAGTTATTTGAATTCAGAATTCTTGAAACTATTCTGATGTGTGGTGTTCTGTTCTTAATATGCAGCTTAAATCTTTACATTAAAATCAAACAGGAAATGCGCCACAGCATAGTTGAAAACATCAGAGAACTGTAAAGGAGTGGATACAATGAAAAAATTAACGGCATTTATCCTTTGCTTTCTCTTATTGTTTGCTCCCCTCACCGTCTTTGCGGCAAAGGAAGAAACTGTTTATGCCACAGAAAATGTAAACATCAGAACTGAACCCAACACAGACTGCGACATCATCACTGTACTGCAAAAGGGCAGCAGCATTACCCGTGTTGGTGAAGCTGACGGTTGGAGCAAGGTAATCTATGAGGGCGAGGAAAGGTACATCACAAGTGAATATCTTGCCCTGACACCTGCCGAAGAAAAGCCTACGGAGGAAACCGAAGAAGAGCCAACCACCGAGGATAACTCAACTCCGAGGTTTATGGTGACCTCTTATGAGCTTAGCGAAAAGAGTCTTTCTCCCGAAAAGTCGGCGGTGCTGAAGGTGACCTTTAAAAACTACAGCACAACCAAGGCTCTCTATAACATAAAATTCAGCCTTACAGACCCAAGCGGTGATATTCTGACGGTTGGTATGCCCACAAAGTATGTAAAGAGTGTTTATGCCGGCAGCAGCTACACTTGGGAAATCGAGTTGAAAGCCATCAACACCGCCTCTATCGGTCAGCACGACCTTCAGGTATCGGCAGAGTACGAGGACAAAAACTTCGGCTCATACTCGTCAAGTGATACGGTGAGAATCGATGTGAAGCAGAGCGTGAAGCTCTCTTACAGCGGTGCAATCTTACCGAAAAAGGTAATTCAGGGTGATACACAGACCGTCACCGTTGACCTGATGAACACGGGCAAGAGCAGCATTTACAACTGCACTCTTGATTTCGACATCGAGGGTATGCAGTCGGGCGGCAGTGTATTTGTGGGTAACATTGAGCCGGCAACTAACGCTCAAGGCTCAGCTAATCTGCGAGTTGACAGCGACACTCTCGGCGAGGTGACAGGTAAAATCACCATAACCTACGAGGACGACTACGGCAAGGAGTATAAGAAAACCGTTGATGTCAGCACAGTCATTGAAGAAAAGGTTGAACAGGTTGCCACAACAACCGAAGACGAAAAAGAGAAGAAAAATCCTCTTTGGTGGCTGTTCATTCTCATAGGTCTTGCCGTCGGTGGCGGTGCAGGCTTCGGTATTCCCTGGCTTATCAATGATAAGAAGCAGAGGAAAGAGGACGACCTTAGGTTATAACGGAATAAAAGTTAAGTGCAGTAGTTACGACTACTGCACTTGGTTTATAAGAATTTAATGTTTTCCTAACATTAAGCCCATTCTATATTCAAGCAAATTCAAATAAAACAATGTAATTTTAAACGCATACATTATTTCACTATCAGATATATTGTATCCATTTCCATGAATGCAGTCGTTTCTAATATTAAGGCCGTTTTCTGCAAACAAAGCAAAATGAACAAATATATGCCCGAGGGAGCGTTGATCTCCACCGTAAAAAACCGCGAATACATCTCGAGCTTAGAGGGACTTGAGATCGCGAGAGAAAGAGGCGTTATTC
>JAFOXT010000267.1 GCA_017425745.1 Clostridia bacterium
AAAGGGCGGTTATCTTATGCAGAAAACCACTGATATGGTAAATTTTGTTGCAGTTGACAAAGACAGTTACAACTTTGATTTTTCACCCAGACATGGTTCAATGCTTGCAATAACCGACGAAGAGTATGACAGAATTGAGAGTTTTTTTGCGTGATTACTGAATTAAGCAGGAGCACAGTATGTTAAGAAACTACTGTGTTTCTTTTTTTATTTTGTAAACGATAATTCTTCAATGAAAGATAGCGGATAAAATCAGAAGAATATGTAATGGATTTATTAATATCTTGTTATAACAGTATAAAAAGCACTACAAAACCATATAAAAGTGTCGCAATAAAAACACAAAATATAAAAACATCGCAAAATCATCAAATCGTTTTTTTCATGTATCATTGTTTTAAAAAGCATTGACCCATCAGGTAAAAAGGTATAAAATATACACTAGTTATGTTGAAAAATTGCGTTTTTTTATTAGTAAGAATTAATGAAAAAGGAGATTGTTATTATGCCTAAGTTTAAAGCATTGGATAAGAAGAGCAAGTACATCTATAAGGAAGTACCTGACTTCAAAACAGTAAGAGAAATGATCGAATACGGTCATATCAAAGGCGGCGACAACAAGCAGTATGTTTATCTTGAAACACGTACCAAGGAAAGAGTGAAGAGCTTTAATGAAGTATGGCACGACACTGTAGGTCTTGGTCAGTATCTTTTCAAAAACGGACTTGAAGGTAAAAAGGTTGCAATCCTCAGCGAAAACAGCTACTACTGGATTGCTTGCTTCTATGCTCTTATGACAGGCCGTTATGTAACAATACCTCTTGATGCAAAGCTTACCGATGCTGATCTTGTAAGCATTATGGTAAAGAGCAAATGTGATGCAATTTTCTATTCAGACGACTTTGCAGGTACAATTGAAAAAATGAAGGCTGACGAAAATGTAAAAATTACAAATTACATAAAGATCAGCGATTTCTACAGCCTTATTGAAGAAGGTCATGAAGATCTTAAAAACGGAAACAAGAGCTATCTTGAAAATCCGCCTCAGCCTGAAGACCTTGCAACAATCGTATTTACTTCAGGTACAACAGGCAAGAGCAAGGGCGTTATGCTCAGCCACAAGAATATCACAGCAAGTGCTGTTGCTTCAGCAAAGGTTATTCAGGGAACAAATGCAATCGGCTTCCTTCCTATGAACCATCTCTTTGCCTGGGCAAGTGCGCTCTTCCTCAGTAACGTATTCCAGGCTTGGGGTTACATCTGCCGCAGCCTTAAGGATATTCCCGGGGATATGAAAAAATACAGCCCCCAGAATATGGCAGGCGTTCCTATGCTTGTTGAAACAATTTACAAGACAATCTGGAGAACAGCTGAACAGAAGGGCAGTGCAGATAAGCTCAGAAAGGGTCTTAAAATCAGCAACTTCCTTATGAAGTACGGCATTGACGTAAGAAGAAAGCTCTTCAAGGAAGTAATTGCAGGTGTAGGCGGCAGCCTTGAATACATCGTTTGCGGCGGTGCTTATCTTGATCCCAAATATGAAAAGGGTATGACCGACCTTGGTATTGATATTCTTTGTGCATACGGCACAACAGAGTGCTCACCCGGTGTAACAATCAACACCCAGTATGAACACCGTTCAGGCTCCTGCGGTAAGCCAATGCTTTGCTGTCAGGTAAAAATCAACAATCCCGATGAAGACGGCGTTGGCGAAATCTTTGTAAGAGGCGACAACGTAATGATGGGCTACTTTGAAGATGAAGAAGCAACTGCATCAGTATTTGACGGAGATTGGTTTATGACCGGTGACTACGGTTATATGGATAAAGACGGTTTCCTCTACTTTGTAGGCAGAAAGAAGAACCTTATTGTTCTTTCAAACGGTAAAAACGTTGCTCCCGAGGAGCTTGAAGACCAGCTTATGAAGATTGAATATGTTAAGGAAGTACTTGTTTACGGCGAAAATGACGTTATCAATGCTGAATTCTTCCTTGACGAAACTCTTTGCGAAAATGCTAAAGAGCAGATCAAG
>JAFOXT010000004.1 GCA_017425745.1 Clostridia bacterium
CCATTGAAGCTCGGCAACCTGCATTTGCAAGGTGCTAAATCCTGCGGTAAAGACCGGAAGATAAGGCTTTTATCTACGGTCGCTCTGTGCAGTGACCGTTTTTTTATGAAAAAGTAAACTATATTATAAAGAAAGAAGGATATGTAAAATGGCAAAATTTCTTTTCACATCAGAATCAGTAACAGAAGGCCATCCCGACAAAATCTGCGACCAGATTTCAGACGCAGTTCTCGACGATATCTATGCTCATGACCCTATGGCAAGAGTTGCTTGCGAAACAGCAATCACAACAGGTCAGGTGCTTGTAATGGGCGAAATCACTTCAGCTCACAAGCCTGACGTTTCAAAAATTGTAAGAGAAGTAATCGGTGACATCGGCTACGATCACAGCGACAAGGGCTTTGACTGCAATACTTGCGGTGTTCTTGTTGCTCTTGACGAGCAGTCAGCTGACATTGCTA
Organism: Clostridia bacterium; assembly: GCA_017425745.1. Classification (GTDB taxonomy): domain Bacteria; phylum Bacillota; class Clostridia; order Oscillospirales; family Acutalibacteraceae; genus UBA6857. Next base: position 462 of record JAFOXT010000004.1, read on the forward strand.
TGGGCGTTGATAAGTCAATGGAGCTTAAAACAGGTGACGAAGACGCTTACAACCTTCACGGTGCAGGTGACCAGGGTATGATGTTCGGTTATGCCTGCGACGAAACAAAGGAGCTTATGCCTCTTCCTATTTCTCTTGCTCACAAGCTTACAAAGCAGCTTACAAAGGTAAGAAAAGACGGCACACTTCCTTATCTTCGTGCAGACGGTAAGAGCCAGGTAACAGTTCAGTATGAAGACGGCAAGCCCACAGCAGTTACAGCAGTTGTTGTTTCTTCACAGCACAGTGCTGATGTTGAGCTCGAACAGATCAGAGCAGACATTGAAAAGCACGTAATTCTTCCCGTTATTCCCGAAGAGCTTATGACAGCTGAAACAAAGATTTATGTTAACCCCACAGGCCGTTTTGTTACAGGCGGTCCTCAGGGCGACAGCGGTCTTACAGGCAGAAAGATTATTGTTGACACTTACGGCGGTTATGCCCGTCACGGCGGCGGCGCATTCTCAGGTAAGGACCCCACAAAGGTTGACCGCAGTGCTGCTTACGCTGCAAGATATGTTGCAAAGAATGTTGTTGCTTCAGGTATTGCTTCAAAGTGCGAGGTTCAGCTTGCTTATGCAATCGGTGTTGCCCGTCCCGTTTCAGTAATGGTTGATACCTTCGGTACAGGTAAAATCAGCGACGAAAAGATTGCAGAAATCGTAAATAAGGTGTTTGACCTTCGTCCCGCTGCAATTATTGACACACTTAAGCTCCGTGCTCCCATTTACCGTCAGCTTGCTGCTTACGGTCACATCGGTCGTGAAGACCTTGATGTTCAGTGGGAAAAGACTGACAAGGCTGAGGCAATCAAGGCTCTTGCAGAATAACCTGAAAATTAAGGACATCTTCGGATGTCCTTTTTTGTTGCCATAATTCAATAGTTTAAAATGCACAAATCAAGGCTTACAAAATGGTATCTTTTACCTATTTACAAAGGGTGCAAAATATAATAGAATTACTTTATCTTAATATAGGAGGAATTATTATGAAATATGAAATCACAGGCGGATCACTTCCCGTGCTTATCTGCAATCTCAATCCCGATGAATCACTTATCACAGAAAGCGGAAGCATGAGCTGGATGAGTCCCAATATGAAAATGGAAACAACATCAAACGGTGGAATCGGTAAAGCTCTCGGCAGAATGTTTGCAGGCGAATCACTTTTTCAGAACAGATACACAGCTGTAGGCTCAGCAGGTCAGATTGCCTTTGCTTCAAGCTTTCCGGGCTCAATAAAGGCTTTTGAAATTACTCCCGAAAATCCTATTGTTGTTCAGAAAAGAGGTATGCTCGCAGCAGAAGAGGGCGTTGAGCTTTCAGTGTTTTTCCAGAAGCGAATTGCAGCAGGCATCTTCGGCGGCGAAGGCTTTATTATGCAGAAGCTCAGCGGTAACGGCACTGCCTTTGTGGAAATTGACGGCCACGCAGTTGAGCATAACCTTGCAGCAGGTGAGTCAATTGTGGTTGACACAGGCTATCTTGCAGCAATGAGCGCAAGCTGTTCAATTGATATTGTAAGCGTAAAGGGTGCTAAAAATATTTTCCTTGGCGGTGAGGGTGTTTTCAACACTGTAGTACACGGCCCCGGTAAGGTTATTCTTCAGAGTATGCCTATAAGTGCAGTTGCAAACCGTATGAGAGTGCACCTCAATATCAACAGCAGCACTTCAAAATAAAAAAACAGAAGATGAATTTTCCTTTAACACTTGATAAATTCTGAAAAATGTGGTAGAGTATTAATAATAATGGAATTCTCTGCTTTTTAATAGAGAAAGGATGAATCAAATGAAAAAGGCATTATCTTTATTATTATCATTACTTATGGTTTTCACTGTGTTCGCAGTGGCAGTGCCATTCGCTTCAGCTGAAGATGAGCTTCCTCCCGTAATGAAGGCGTTCATCAATCAGACAGAGGCTTTTTATCCTCAGAAGGAAGAGATTACTCAGGTAGTTTTTGCTGACCTTGATAAGGTTTCAGCTCCTTCAGACAGTATGGAAATTGGCCGTGACGAAGGCAAATCCGTAAAGGCGTGGATTGTTGCGCAGGACGATGTAAAAATTCTTTATATCGCCGGTGAGGGCGGTGTTACACTCAATCCCTATTCACTTTCACTTTTTGAGGGCTTTACAAAGCTTACAAGCATCAGCTTCACAGATGCTGTAAACACATCAATTGTAACCTCAATGGGAAAGATGTTCAAGGGCTGTTCATCACTTGAAAGCATTGACCTCAGTAGCTTTGACACAAGCAATGTTACCGATTTCAGCGAAATGTTTATGGATTGTGACAGCCTTGGCGCAAGTCTTGACTTAAGCAGTCTTGAAATCAACAAAGCAACAACAATGGCAAGAATGCTCAGAGGCTGTGAAAGCATTGAGGAATTAAAGCTTGACACATGGTACTTCGGTGCAGACCTTGCTGACGTTACCGAAATGTTCAGCGGTTGCACAAAGCTTACCTCAGTTTATATCTATGATATTGGCTTCCACCACCGCAGTAAGCCCACACGTACTTCAATGTACTACGCAGTGCCTTATGGTCTTACCTTCCACGATAACAACAATATCGGTACTGATTCCGAAATCTGGGACAGATTCTTTAACGAAGCAGAAGGCGCAGTGCTTGTTTTTGACTATCCCGAAAATTACAAAATTGTTCTTAACCCTGAAACTCTTACAATGATAAAGGGTCAGACAAAGACAATAGGCTACAAGATTCTTCCTATGCCCGAAAACAGCTCAGTAGTGTTCAAATCATCTGATAAGAGTGTTGCAACTGTTGATAAAGAGGGTAATGTTTATGCTGTAAATCTCGGCGATGCAACAATTACTGTTTTCAACACAACTGTTGATGAGGGTGTTGAAAAGGTGACACACGCTGTTTGTAATGTAAGTGTTGTTGCTCCTGAGGAAAAGGATGTTTACGATATCACCTTCAAAAAGCCTGAAGGAGTTGAATACTTCCAGGTTTCAACAGACGGCGGTGAAAGCTATATTCCCGTTCACGGCGGTACATTCAGATATGTAAAGGACACAAAGATTATAGTAAAGGCTTACGGCAATGCAATTTCTTATATTTTCCAGGTTGACGGCAAGGACGTTGAAAGCGAGTATGACAACCGTCTTGACCTTACTGTTGACAAGAACAAAACTGTATCAGTAAAGGTTATTGACGCACCCTCAGGTGAGGAAACAGTAAGCTTTTTTGAAAAGATTGCCCAGTGGTTCAGAGATCTTTTTGATAAGCTTTTCGGTTGGCTTAAATAAAATACATAGCAAGGATATCAGAAACGGTATCCTTGTTTTTTTATATTTCTATTGCAATTTTCTGTTTTACATATTACAATAACACATAAGGAGGTTAGAATATGAAGAGAAACAACGAAAAGCTTATAAAAGCCCTTCAGCTTCTTTCTGTGGTTTTTATGCTTGGCATGGTGGGAGCAATGCTTCTACTTATGAACAAGCTTGACATCAACCTTGAAAATGCTGCGCACCTTTCAACCTACATAAAGGGCGGAACCTTTACCGTTGCAATAATTATAATTGCTTTTACGGTTATAAAATCGTTTACCCTGGTATTTCCGCCGGCAGTTATTTTTGCAGTTTCCGGACTGCTGTTTGATAATCTGTGGGTTGCTGTGCTTGTCAATTTTATCGGTGTTGCCCTCAGTCTTATTATGCCGTATTATCTTGGCAGATTCACAGGTAAGGATATGCTTGACACGCTTAAGACGAAATTTCCAAAGATTAAAAAGCTTGATGACTTTGCAGGTCAGAATGAATTTATGGTGGTGTATGTTGTAAAGGCTTCGGGTGTTATACCCTCAGACCTTATGAACGTAATTTACGGAGCGATGAATGTTAATTTTATGAAGTTCTTTATTGCTTCAAATCTGGGAATGCTGCCCTTCAACATTCTGTTTACACTTCTTGCAAACAAGGGTGACCTTTCAAACCCATACAGTCTGCTTTACATTTTGCCAATACCTGTATTTGTGGTGATAATGAGCCTTGTTGTAAAGAAAATGACTAAGAAAAATAAAATTAAGGAGAATGTAAAATGAAAAAAACAAAGATTATAGCAGGAGTTCTTTTCTGCGCGGCTATGCTCGGCTGTGCCGCTTACGGAATTTACACCCAGATAGGAGCAGTAAATTTCGGTGAAATTAAAATTGAAGCACCGGTAAAAAACGAAAACGCAATAAGAGTTATGTCATACAATGTAAGATGTGCAAACGATGGCGAACAGACAATTACCAACCGTTCAAAGGTAGGTCTTGCTGTTCTTGAAGAATATGCACCCGACTCATTCGGCGTTCAGGAATGTACACCCAGATGGAAACGCATTTTTGCTTTCAAGCTTGGTGACAGATATGCTTCAGTAGGTAAGTCACGCGACCCCTTCGGTCCTTTTACCGAATACAGCTCAATATACTACCTTAAAGACAAGTATAAGCTTATTGACAGCGGAACCTTCTGGCTCAGTGAAACACCGGATAAGCCCTATTCAAAAAGCTTTGACAGTGCCTGTGCACGTATTGCCTCCTGGGCTCTTCTTGAAAACAAAGAAACAGGCGAGAGATACACCCATATCAATA
>JAFOXT010000268.1 GCA_017425745.1 Clostridia bacterium
AACCTTAAAGAAATTACACAGAAGGTAAAGGATGCAGGTAAGCTTGTGTTTATACACGTTGATTTGGTTGAAGGCTTTTCGAAGGATTCAACAGCACTCAATTATATAAGCAAAGAGATAAAGCCTGACGGAATTATATCAACTAAAAACAGTCAGCTTAAGGTGGCAAAAACACTTGGTCTTCTTACAGTGCAGAGAATTTTTATTATTGACTCTCTTTCAATTGCAACTGCAATCAAGGCTTCTCAGATGATTGAGCCTGATGCAATTGAGATTATGCCCGGTATTATGCCGAGAATTACAAAGCAGCTCAGCACAAGTCTTGAAGTGCCTGTTATTGTAGGCGGTTTAATCAGTGAAGAGGAAGAAATCAAGAATGCACTTTCTAACGGCGCACTCGGAGTTTCTACATCATGCAAAAGCTTATGGGGGTTCAAAAAATGATTACTATAAGAAAATATGAAGAAAAAGACAGAGAAAATCTTCTTAAAATATGCATTGAAACATCAAGTCTACCCACCGAAGACAAAAAAGACCTTGATTTTCTTAACCTTATGTATAACGATTATTATGCAGCAGTTGAAGGTTACAACTGTTTTGTTGCGGCAGACGATAACGATGAAGCAGTAGGTTATATACTTTGTGCTGAAAATTTTGACAGATATTATAAAACCTTCAAGGCTTTATATTTGCCTCACATCAGAAAGCTCGGCTTCAAGTATTATACAATGGCGCTTGGAGAGATTGCTGTACACAGTCTTTACAGAAAAAAATATCCTGCTCATTTACACATTGATATTCTCCCTGTTTGTCAGGGTAAAGGTACAGGCACAGCACTTGTAAACGAGCTTAAAGATCATCTCAAAAGCAAGGGTATTGATAATGTTATGCTTTCTTGCGGAATGGGAAATCAGAAGGCTATTAAATTTTACAAAAAGAACGATTTTATAATGATAGCCAATATTGCAGGATCTTGCATAATGGTCAGTGAATTCTGAAATGTATAATGAAGCTTCTTTTGTGCAAAATAAGTACAAAAGGAGTGGATTACATGATTCTTGATAAAATTGCATTGCTTCTTACAGTTATAGGCGGAATCAACTGGGGGCTTGTTGGTCTTTTCAGATTTGATCTCGTTGCCTGGATTTTTGGCGGTCAGGGAGCAATAATTTCTCGGATAATTTATACGGTTATCGCACTTTCGTCTATCTGGTGCATTTCTCTTCTTTTCAGAAGCAGCAATGATGCGGTAGTGACGGAGTAAATTTACTGTCGTTCAGGGTTTTGACCTGATACGGCAGCTTACATAAACGGAGGAAATTATGATAGAGTACATAAAAATGTTTGTAATATCCCTTGTTAACGGTGTTATGATGCCATTGCCCGTTTCATCCTCAGCTCATGTGTCATTTCTTAATAAGGTGCTGGGCTATACCGAAAACGGAAGCGTACTCAGCTTTTATTATGCTGTGTTTTCAATAGCATTTGCGCTTGTTGTGTTTTTTAATCTCAGAAAAATATATTCAAAGGTTTTTAAAGCACTTTTTGGAAAAAACAATAACGAAAAGACATCCGATACATATAAAAAAGCCGGAAAGAACATAGTACTTTCTCTTATACCTACAGTTGTGCTTTTTGTACCCGTATCAAAGGATATGCTTATCATTGATTATTTTGATAAATTTCTTTCATCAAGCGGTCTGCTTCTTACAACCTTTGCTTCACTTATAAGTGCACTTATTTTTGTAACTGCTGTGTGGTATACAAAACAGAACAATGCACCTACTGTAAGAAGCGCTTCAACTAAAACAGTTATCAGGTCAGCAATATATGAGCTTGTTGCATATGTGGTACCGGGTACTTCAAAAATAGCAATCGGCACTGTTAATATGCTTATCTGTGATGTAGAACCACGAGTAATAATGCGTGAGATATATCTTTATTCCGCACCTGTTGTTTTTGTTGTAAGTCTTATTAAAATTGTGAGAGGTCTTATTGTTGATTTAGTTGTTGATCCTCTTGCAATTATCATTGGTGCAGTTGTAAGCTTAATTGTATCTGCGGTAATAATTAATTTTGTAAGTAAAGTCAATATGAGAAAGCTGCTTGGATTTTTTGCGTGGTATTCCGTTATTTTCGGAATTTCAGCTTTCATAATGTCACTTGTTTAACGGAGAAAAAATATGGCTAATACTAAAAAAGGTAAAACCACTGCTCAGACAAAAAAGAAGAGCACTACCAAAAAAGCTTCAACCAAAGCTTCTTCAAAGACTTCTGCAAAGAAAAAGTCAGAGTCAAAATATGTAGGCAAGAAGCAGAGAACAATGAGCATTTTTGAAGAATATTACAATGCATTTATGCTTATTTACATATTCGGTGCATTGCTTCTTCTTGCAATCGCTCTCATAAAAGGTGAAAACTTCTGGATGACTTTAAGGTCGTCCATGTTTGCGTTTTTCGGTGCAGGCTACTATGCATTGATTGCAGGTATGTTTGTTATCGGTATCAGACTTGCTCTTCACAATCTGAAGAGAAGCTTTCTTGTGACTAACATCACAGGCTTAATATGTGTTGGTTGCATTTCAGGCTTCTTCCATATTATGAATTATTCAACATTAATAGGTGATTTCACCGAATGGAAAAATCAACTTGTTGATGCTGCAAAGGTAAGCTTTGCAGTGCCCGGATTTAAGCCTTACGGTGGTATTATCGGTGCTGTTTTCGGCGGTGCACCCTTACAAGGCTTCGGTAAGCCCGGGGCAACAATAACTCTTCTCGGCGCATTTCTTGTTTGCCTTTATTTCTATCTCAATATTGATAGAAATACCTTCGGCGATGCTGTTTCAAAGACAATTAACGATTCTAAAGATAAGCTTTCAGATACCAATGAACAGCTTAAAATAAAGAACGAAGAGCGCAGAAAGCTTCGCAGTGAGGAAAAGGCAACCCGAATGGCTCTTGCAGCTGAAAAAGCAAGAGAGCTTGCTGAAAAAGAGCAGAGAAGTAACGATGCGTTTGATTTCAATGAAACAAAAATCGAAAATGATCCTGATAAATTTGCTGAGGACGCAGACAAGGTTACATATAAGGTAGGGGACAGTGTGTTTACTTATCCTGCCAATTATTCTGCAAAATCTCCTGAAAAGTCGCAGAAAAATCCTGCTGCTGCAAAAGCTAACGGAGGCTTTATCTCTTCTGGTGCAAAGCAGCCCGTAAATATTTTTGCGGAGAAAAAGAAACCTGCTGAGCCTGAAGTAAAGCCTGATGTAAGTCTTCATCACGAAGCGCCCGTTCAGGAAATTGATTTCGGCGATTTTACAGAAATCGTAACTGATGATGCTGAGCTTTCAGAGGATGCTTCAGAAATTGTAAAGGATGCTATTGCAACTGCAAAAGCAAACAGACAGAAAAATATCGACGAGGTTAAAAACTACGTTGAAAAGGACAAAAAAGCAAAGGAATATAAGCTTCCTCCGGTTGATTGCCTGAATGCACCAAAGTTTGAAAATAATGCTGACTTTACTGATGAAATGCAGGTAACTGCTAAAAAGCTTGTTGAAGTGCTTATGAGCTTCGGTGTTGAAACAAGACTTATCGGTGCTTCACGAGGTCCGTCTGTTACAAGATATGAGCTTTCTCCTGCACCGGGTGTAAAAATCAGTAAGATCACAAACCTTTCAGATGATATTGCCCTCGGTCTTGCTTCAACAGGTGTAAGAATTGAAGCGCCTATTCCAAATAAAGCTGCTGTGGGTATTGAAGTGCCTAACAGAAGCCGTTCAACAGTTACCTTCAGAGAAATGATATCCTCAAAGGAATTTAAAAATAACGGCGGAAAGCTTCTCAATGTAGCCCTCGGTAAGGATATTGCAGGTAATATCTGCTGTGCCGACCTTTCAAAAATGCCTCACCTTCTTATTGCAGGTACTACCGGTTCAGGTAAATCAGTTTGCCTTAACGGTATGATTGCAAGTATTCTTTATAATGCAACTCCCGAGCAGGTTAAGCTTCTTATGATTGACCCGAAGCAGGTTGAGTTCACTGTTTATAACGGAATTCCTCATCTTCTTGTACCTGTTATCACTGATGCAAGAAAAGCTGCAGGTTCACTTGCGTGGGCTGTAGGCGAAATGGAAAACAGATATAAAGCCTTTACGCAGTTTGGTGTGCGTGATATTTCATCCTTCAATAAGTATGCCGAAAGCCACCCTGAAGTTGATTTTATGCCTCAGATTGTACTTTTCATCGACGAGCTTAATGACCTTATGATGGTTTCACCTAAGGAGGTTGAAGATTCAATCTGCCGTCTTGCTCAGAAGGCCCGTGCTGCAGGTATGCACCTTGTAGTTGCTACTCAGAGACCTTCAGTTGACGTAATTACAGGTATCATCAAGGCCAATATTCCTTCAAGAATTTCTCTTTCAGTTTCTTCTCAGGTTGACTCACGAACAATTCTCGACTCAATCGGTGCTAAAAAGCTTCTTGGTAACGGTGATATGCTGTTTGCTCCGGTTGGCGTGACAAAGCCTGTGAGAATTCAGGGCGCATACCTTTCTGATGAAGAAATAGGAAACATTGTTTCATATATTAAAAATC